>JBOIFK010000162.1:0-4766 GCA_050741585.1 Nitrosospira sp. | reverse complement strand
GGTTCCGCTGAGCACGACAACGCCATCCCTGTCCGTATCAACATTGACATCCGCCGCGCTGACATGCTTGTCGGCGGCCATCTTCGCCTTTATCTTTGCGGTTATCGCGGAGTTCCCGATGGATTTGCCGTTGTTTGAATGCTGCCCGTCCTTGTCCTCCGAATATCCGGCGGCAGGGGTCAACAACAGGCCGAATAAAAAACAGCTCGCCGCAAGTCTGATCGTTTTCATAATTCATCCCTGAAAGGATTGATTGAAGACGTTGCATGGTTGCATGTGATTGCGCGGCTGTATGTTCGCTTGATTACGTAAATCAAACTCGGGATAGAAACACCGGAAGGCAAAGGCAAACGGGTAAAAACAGGCAAAATCAGTCGAACGGATGATGCTTCATGAATATGCTCGCCAACTCCGCCCCGCCCCCTATTCCGGCTCCCCGGCGAGCCAGTGGAGCAGGTTGACCAGCCTGGTGCGTCGTGGCCGCCCAGGGGTGGGATCGCCAAACGGACTCTGGCGTCCTGGGCCGTACTTGAAGAGGTACGATTAATTCACGGGAAAATTTTGCCGCTATTGATGCCAGCTGGATGATGGGCCATGCGTCAATTGGAACCTGGGCCAGGAATCCGACAGGCCGGCTTGGTCAATGGCAGGACGTCGATAGCTGGTGTAGGTGCGGCTCATTTCCCCATCTTCTTTTAAGAGCGCTCACCACCACGGCCCCTTTTCCGGATAGGAAACGGAGTCCCCATTTTCCGCCGTGGCCATCCCGGTACCACGAACATCGGTGAATTGCGCCAACCCCGCCTTGATTTGTTCATCCACCCATTGCACGAACATCGGATGCGGCGCAAACCCGCTGCCCAAATCAAATTCCAGCCCGGACAGGAATTTTTTCTCGGGGCCTTCGCCCGTGGTTCGAGCCGGAATGACAATGGCCCTTCCACCATGACTTCCTGCCTCTTCAACCATGGTACGAACTTTTTCGATCCATGGCCCGCGCTTATCCGGCCAATCTTCACGCCAGGTAGCCACCTTGATTGCCCGGAACTCGCTGGCGGAGCCATTCGCCTTTCGCATGTATTCTGCGATTTCTTCCAGCTTCCTGTTCCAATGCTCGTTCTGATGGTCGCTGCCGGAACCATGTGCGACCAGGATAACGGTATCGCGCGCCGGGTTTTTTGATAGCGTGCGCGCCCGGTCAAGCAAGGCCGCCGCGAACAGGGGGCTGGAACCGAGGCCGCCCACCGTTTGAATCGGCAGGCTGGTGCGAATGCGAGGCGCCGGAACAGCCGCTCCGTGGCCATGGCCATGGCCGGCATGAGTATCGGGGGCATCCTGCACAGGATTTTCTACATCCAGCCCAGCCATACGTTCGATGCTCCTGCGAAAGCTATCTTCCATGGCAAACACACGCACGATGACTGCCGCTTTTGCGCCGCGCTGTTCCAGCTTGCGAATGGCGCGCTCGATGGTCGCCTGGTCCGCCATCGAGAATGCAAACTCGATCTTATACCGCTTCACCAGCGGCCGGACCGCCTCGCGCATGGTTTCGTTCCAATGAAAATCGGAACCATGCGATAAAAACACGACACCGATATCCTCTCTGGAAAGCGGCTGGCTCCGGTTTGCTTCATGTTGCAGCCAGATCGCCAGATTTCCCGTCATCTGGCTCGCATCCGGACTGCCATCCGTATTGCCATCGGCCAGGAATCGGGCGCCGGAAGGCAGCAGCCGCTTCAACCCCGTATCGAAAGACATCATGCTGTCAAACCTGGGGCCGAAATGAAACGGTACCACGACGGTTTTGCGTGCGCCACCGCTACCGGTGCCGTGGGCGGCTTCGGCCAATGCCTGCTTTAACCTGGCGGTGCGCTCCTCCGCATCATCGTCCTTCTTGTCGCGGCCAATCACGATGTCAAGCAACGGAAAGTCAAAACCAGCGGCTGCTTTCCCTGCGATACGTTTCCAGTCCGCCTTCATCTTTTGCTCGCTATCGTTATCGACCGCCCCATAGCCGACAACCACTACGCTGGTCTCCGCCGGTTGCGGGATCATACGAAATCTATCGGTCAAATCCTCAACCGCAAAAAAGCTCTCGCCGTAGGGCCGCGTAAATGAAACGGGCGCGGTAATTCTCTCGTTTTCCAGCAGTTGACGGGCAAGCCCGTAACGCGGGTCCGCGGCGGAGATGAACAAGGGAATCACCACGATGCGTGCAGCCCCTTTGTTCAGCAGCCGGTCCACGCCGGTTCTGAGATATCGCTGCGTCCGCTCATCGGTAACGAATATCAGCGATGCGTTGCGCCCCTTCGCAAATTGCTGGAACGCATCAATAATCTCTTCGTTGCCGACGAAACCGCGATCCGCGGCCACCACCAGAAACCCTGTATGCCTCCCCTCCCTGGTCAAAGCTTCCTCCGCAAGACCGGGCTTAAATGGCGCCGACGCCAACAGCGCCGCCATGGCAAAGCTATAAAAGTACTTGAATATCGACATGTTTCGCATGCTCATGTTTCCTGGTTGATGGCACCTGATAATACGCGCGGAGTTGGCAGGAATATAGATCGTCTTTTGAATTAACGCCAGGATTTTTCAGCTCATCCGCGATCAGTTGCCACGCGTGGGCAAGCCGAGCGCTTCAGGAGAACGATTCAAGGCGATCGCTTCAATGGCACTTGGCGGCGGCAAAACGTGCAAGGAGCCCATCCGTATCCATGCCGGCCCTGCTGGCCATGTACAGGGCCGCCTGGATATCGAACGTGTCGGATGCCGGGTGCATCACCAGCAATCTGAGATGATGCGCAATTGCCGATTGCGTGGCAGCATCGGGATGAAGACGCCGTTTGGAGGTGAGCCATGACAAGGCGGACAATAACAGTTTGACGGAAGGTTCATCGTGCGGATCTTTGGAATTCTGCATATTTTTTGGATCTCCAGGGTTTTGCGATTTAAAAGCGATAACTGAGACTGACGGAAAAATCACGCCCCGGCCGGGTATACCGGTCGAGCCCTCCAATGGAATCGGCGGCACATCCGCCCATTGCCAATATTTCTCATCCAGCAGATTGAACACCCCAACCGACAGCCTGCCCGAACGCCCGAATTTCCAGTGCGCCAGCAGGTCGACCACGGAATAGCCGGACGGCAGAAGCAGCCGCCCCACCTTTCTCGATTCCCCGGCGGCGCAGCGCGTCGCGTAAGCGAACGCGCTCGCCTGCCGTGCTTTGCAAATGGGCTGGCTTAATCGGCGGATCTGGCTGGCGGGTGATTCCGGAGGCCTTCGCGGGCTTCCCCAAAAGCTGGCTTGCCGGACGTGAAATCTGACGTGGCGGGCAGGCACCGGCAGGAAAAAGCCACTGGTCGCAAGGTGCGGCCTTCGAAAGCAGATGAAGCCTTTCGATGGAAATCACACTAAGGATAATGTTAATTATTATTATAATGATAATGATTGTCAATAACAATTACATGGAAAATAAAGCTGCCGGAAAGCCGGACGGCGCACTCCCCTGCCCTTTCGCGCTCGCGCCAAAGCCGCCGACCGTTAGCTTCCGTACAGACGCTGCCGCGCGCGAGACGGATATTACATTCTGATATCGGCTTGCCTCAGCGAAGTCTCAAGCCGGACTGATCAACCCACAGGAGGTCATATGAATTCCGATTACGATATGCAGTCATGTATCGATACCTGCAGCCAATGCCATCAGATGTGCCTGGAGGCAGCGATGAACCATTGCCTGGAAACAGGCGGCAAACATACCGAGGCCGGTCATTTCCGCCTGATGATAAATTGCGCCGAAATGTGTCAGACCTCGGCCAATTTCATGCTGACTGGTTCCGATTTCTCGGATCGCACCTGCGCGATTTGTGCCGACATCTGTGAAGCCTGCGCCGACAGTTGCGAGCAGGTCGGGGGTATGGAGGACTGCGTTGAAACCTGCCGGGAATGTGCCCGGCGTTGCCGGGAAATGTCCAAGGGAACAGCCTGATCTTGCCGCAGCCAGTTTTCGCGGGAGGGGAACCTCCCATTCCACGGCTTCATGTGTTTGGATAAAAACCCCATGCCAGCATGCATTGCGGCAGGATCACCGCTGCCATAGAATCTTTCCGGCCTCAAGGGGCACCGTCACGCCATCGTGGTGCGGCATGAGACGCACCGTGTAATCGGACGCCGGACGGGCGGCGGACACGCGCGCTTCATACGCATAGCCGTTGCTGGCGGCCACCAGTTGGTGCAGGCGCTGCATCTCCTGGCGCACCGGCGTATTTTCGATAATTCCCTGGGCATAAAGCTCGACCCGCACCGCATCCGGATCGAGATCATCGAAATATACCTGAATCGTGAAGACATGCTGTTCGCTATCGGTCTCGACCGTCATTTCGCCGAAGCGCAAGGCGGACCATTTCTGCTCCAGATCCTGCCGCCAATTCGAAATTTGCGCGCCAAGGGCACCATTGTCCGCACTTCGCTCATGATAGGCGGTGGCGGAAGGAAGGTAGTGCTGGAGGGTATATTCCCGCACCACGCGGTTTGTTGAAAAGCGAGGTGTCAACTGCGCCATGCTCTTCCGCATGCGCGTCACCCAGGCAACAGGAATGCCTTGCTTGTCACGGTTATAGAATTCGGGAATGACCTCATATTCCAGCAGGTTGTATAGGGCTTCGGCTTCGATGGCATCCCAGGCGGGATCATCGCCGTGTTCCTGGCCATCTCCCAATGCCCACCCCAATTCCGGCATATAGGCTTCCGCCCACCATCCGTCCAGTAC
>JBOIFK010000161.1:0-9045 GCA_050741585.1 Nitrosospira sp. | reverse complement strand
GTTCCTGAGTGCCGTAAAGAGCCGCATAGACGTTCCAGATTCCCAGGTTATGATCTTTCGTGATTCTGCGCACCGCTTCATCCGGGATCGATCCAGGCCCGGTCACATAGTCGGCCCGCCGGGCCTTGACCGGCGCTTCGTACAACGCATGGGCGATAACAACGGCGTTGGGAATGATACCGTTGATGCGCAGCGGACGGATTGTTTCCACGATCTCCACGATGTCTTCCTCATTCTGGTAGTGGATGACAAATGGTTTGAAAACCGGCGGAGCGGGCATCAGCCAAAAGCCGAACTTGGTGACAATGCCATAATTGGACTGGGTGAAAATGCCGTCCAGGTAGGGGCCATATCCCCACTTGAAAACCTGCCAAGTATTGGAGTTCGGCATCGATCCCATGCCGGTGCGCAGCACTTCGCCGCTCGCCAGCACCACCTCCATGCCGCAGGCATACATGAAATGCTCGCCATAGGGCGTATAGCCTACCCCCCGATCCAGCGTATTTCCAACGGGCCCCGCAATCGCGGAAGGCGCCGGCATGGATAACCACAAACCCAGCTTGCGTTCGGCAATGTAGTCGTAGAGCTGTTTGTACGTGACGCCCGGCTCGACGAGGGCATAGGCCAGGTCCTTGTCGACTTCGAGAATGCGGTTCATCCGCTTGAGATCGAGCACGACCTGGCCGCGCTCGGCCGGCGCCGCAGAGCCGTAGCCCAGGTTTTTGCCGGTCGAAATGGGCCAGACGGGTATTTTGTATTTGTTGCAGATGCCTACGATCTTCTGGATCTGCTCCACCGTGGTGGCCATCAGTGCCGCGGAAGGCGCATGCTCCGAATCAGGCACCGGCATCATGGTTTTGATGTAAGGCGCAAGCTGTTCCGCGCTGGTAAGTACGGATACCTCGCCAAGGACGCCACGAAATTCTGTTATGGCGGCGTTAAAAGTCTGTTCGGATACGCCATTGGGCAGTGCAATATATTTACCGGCCATCGTTTGTTCTCCTGGCACTACGCTATATGTCAATTACAAATGAGGCGAACCGTTCCGCCGGGCCGATCCGTTCTCCTTGTTTTCCCATGGCTGACCGATGCACGAACGCACGACTGGAGCAGGGTTCCTGAAGCGCATCGGTGCCAGCCGCCGCAGCCATGACGGCATAACCCACCGATTCCACCCAGCCTGCGGATTGCGGCTGCCCATGCCATCTCCTCGCGGACGCGGGTGCTTCCGGTGCGTGCATCCGGCGGGAAACAGGCGTCCATCTTCCTGCTGTGTTCCAGCCAAGCGATTCGCATCCATCCGAGAGCGAAAGGCCGGAGCAATGAAGCTGGATTGCGTCCGGTCCGTCGAGCCGATAGGCCAGGAAACCCGGGGCGAACGCGTTTGTCGTTGCGCTGCCCGCATGCGCCTGCGCGGAAGAATGCCCTGCGGAAAAGAAATTCTCCACGATGGAAAAGCTGTCTTGATTCGCGACGAGTTGTGAAGCAAGAATACCCCCCGCGCTATGCGCCGGCGACGCGGCGGCCCATACGTGACGAAGCTCGGGAATACGGCCACGGGAAAGGCCACGTTGGGAGGCATTATTACCGGATGAAGCATGGACACCCCGCAAGATCAGCCTGGCGCCGGCATTGCGCGCCAGTTCCGTGAAAACCGCCGCGCTGCCATCGTCCATCACCGCGATCCAGCGTGTATCACGGGATTGTTCCAGCAGTTCAGCCGCTTTTTCATAGTCGTTCAGCAACCCGCCCTTGAGCTTTATTACCTGCTGGGCGCCCCATCCTCCTCCTGCACTCGCCTCCACTCCTGCCCAGGTGGTATAAGCCGTACGAACCCCGGCGGCAAATTCGGCATCCACACGCGTATTCCCCAGCAGCAGCCCGAACCTTCCGGCCGTCCTGGCGGGTGTGCCCGCGAATGCCCCAGAAGAGATGCCGGGTATACCAAGCGCCAGCAGCGTTCCGCCGGTAAGCACGCCTTTCATGAGATTGCGTCTATTAACGTCCATGGGTCAGCCTCCCTGTGCCGTTTGTCGGCCCTGCCGACCAATTCATTTCTTTGAAATATATTCGGCCAGTTTTGCCAACGACTCATCGTCGATTTCCGAGGAACGAAAAGACGGCATCGCCCGGTTTCCGTTACGTACTACGGAATGAATGTACGCTGGAGGAAGATCGCGGCCACGAATGACTGGCCCGACGTTGGATTCATGGCAATATCCACAGACCTTGGCGTAGATTTCGGCCCCATCTTTCCATACGAAGCCGGGAGACTCCGTGGCTTCCGACGGCGCGGCCAATACGGAATTTGCCATCATTCCGGCAGCAATTGCTATTCCCAGCGTGAAGCTAGATGCTGCGCCTCCAGATATTTTTTTTCTCATATTGTTCCCCCAGGAAAGTTGTATATGAACACGAGGCCCCGCGTCTTTTTCCAACTTAATCATAGGCTTGTCTTATTATCACAATTGATGAGCCACTTTTTGCACTATCGCATAAAAACAAGGTTTATGTCTATGAGATTTTTATTACGGCTATCTTTATATGCAGGAATACAGGAAATCTACGTAGCAGTTCATTAAACCAAGACACGCCCGGAGTCCGCCAGTTTTCGACTATAGTCTACAGTTGGCTACTCTTTCCGCACCGGTCTTGCCCTGACAATCATCCGTAAGGACTGGTCCTTGGTCAGCAAGGCCACGACCCAGTTAACCATCGTCATGAATCGGTTGCGATAAGTGATCAGGGAAAAGAGGTGCACAAACAGCCACGTCACCCATGCAATGAATCCGTCAAAATGCACTTCGGGTGTGAGAATATCCGCCACCGCCTTGCTTCTGCCGATAATTGCCAGGGCGCCTTTGTCCTGGTAGGCAAACGGCTTTAACGGCTTGCCATGCAGCGTGGCAACAAAGTTGTCAGCAAGGTTCCTGCCCTGCTGGAGCGCTACCTGTGCCAGCTGCGGGTGCCCCTGGGGAAAATTCCTGTCGCGAGTCAGTAAGCAGGTATCGCCGATCGCATGGATATTTCGTGTTCCAGCCACTTTGTTGTATTCGTCCACGAACAGCCGGTTGCCCCGTCCATAGCTTTCAGGCGGCAGACCTTCGAACACTTTTGCAGTGACTCCCGCGGTCCAGAACAGGAGCTTGGTTTGAAGCGTCCTGCCATCCCCAAAGATCACGGTATCGTTCACATAATCCTTCACTTGGGCGTTCAGCCGCACTTTCACGCCCATTTCCACCAAAGTATCGTAAGCATATTGTTGCGATTTCCGGCTCATCGACGTCAACAAAGCCGGCCCGCCATCGACCAGGTAAATACGCGCGTTGCGCCTGCTTAATTCCGGGTAGTCCCGCTCCAGGATATTCTCGCGCATCTCCGCCAGCATGCCGGCAATCTCGACCCCCGTGGGTCCGCCCCCGGCGATTACAACGGTGGAGAGTTTCCGCTTTTCCACTTCATCGGTCGCGATGGTGGCTTCTTCCATTTTCTGAAGCATGCAATTTCGTATTTCTATGGCATCGTCCACCGTTTTCATGGAAAGCGCGGCCGTGCGCATGTTTTCCATGCCGAAATAATTGCTCTCGGTGCCGGTAGCGAGAACAAGCTGGTCGTAGGACAACTCACCGGTTGACAAGAGCGCCCTGTTTTCTTCGGGAATGACTTTTTGCAGTTCGCCCAAACGGAAGCTGATGTTCCTTTTGCCATGAAACAGCTTGCGAAAGGGATAGCAGATATTGGACGGCTCCAGGAAACCCGTGGCAACCTGATACAGAAGGGGAGGAAAGACGTTATAATTATTCATATCGACTAGCGTGACATGAATGTCCTTCTCGTCGGCCAGATGCTTCACCAGGTTTATCCCGGCAAAGCCGCCCCCGATGATGACGACCTCTTTTTTCATCGCGGCTATTTAAAATTGAGCGGTCTTGAATATCGTATATCAGCCAATTTGCGGAGAACCGAATGGAATCAAAATCAATCGCCAATACACAAAATATAATCAATTCGCGGGATTTATTCACGCGCATCAACCGGCTCAGGCAGGAATTGAACTACCGGTTTTCCGAAGAATATTTACAGGAATTAAAAGCATTGACCGCGTTCGAGAAGAATATCGAACCTGTTGCCTCAAACTCGACGTATGAACCGGGTGCGGACCTGATCCGGGACAGCTATTTTGACGAATATCAAAGAGAGATGGGCAAGCAGGGTACCGCAGCTTCTCAAAAGACCGCATTCAGTCCCGTTGATTTCGGCGGCGTCATTTACTGGCTGGGACGCTGAAGCGGGAAGCGCGGAGCATACCGGTTCGCCCGCGATTGCTGTTTTCCTGAAATGATGCCCGGACGCGTGGTCGGGATAATTTGGACGGAGCGACGCCGTAGCACAACACAGCAAATCGCTTTGCTTATTGTCGCCCCTATACCTTCGTGTAGCATTCGCAAGCCCATGCATACTTGTATCGATGGCGGCTATGCCAAGGTTCTGACCGATTTTTCCCGATCCCATTGCCGGGTCTTCGCCGCCGCGATAAACCCGTTAACGTCCTTAATGTCGACAATCCCGGCGTCCTTCGCGACCCCGGCCCTCTGCAGGAGTAGTTGCCCGCCGGCGTCGGCGGCGATCGCCTTGAGGTGGCCATATGCGTCGCGCACGAAATCGATGGCCGCGCCTTCCTGCAGAAGCAATGTGGCAGCGTTATCGGACAACACGATAGCGACCGCGTCGAACATGACGGAAGGCGTTCCCGCCAGTTGCCCGTCGGCTGCCAGCATCGACCCGTCGGCAAACTTCGCCCCGCCTACCTTGGGTGCCACCAGTTTCACGCTCGCGCCTGCATCGGTCGCGGCTTTCTTCACCGCCGCGATGGCGGCTCCGTCCGACCCATCCGCGATCAGGATGCCGATTGCCCGGCCCTCGAGCGTGTCCTTCATCTTGCCAATGGTCTGCAATGCCGGGGAAGGCGGCAGGTCCTGCACCGGCGCAGCGGCCGCCGGCGCGTCGGGTAGCCGCTCAAGCGCAAGCCCATCCGCCACGCGCCGGGCAAGAGATTCATCGACATGGCGCAGGTGGCCAACCATGGCCTGGCGCACGTGCAGATGCTCTACCTTGGACAGCTCGAAAACCAGCGCGGAAGCCAAGTGCGCCTGCTCGTACGAAGTCTGGCTGAGATAAAATTGCCGTGCCTGGCTGTAGTGGTCGGCAAAACTCTCGGCGCGGACGCGGCCCCTCTCCCCACTTTCGTTGACCGCCACGCTATGGAAACCGCGAGGCGTCTCGCGCGGCGAATCGCTCGCCAGAGAGTTCGGTTCATAAGCCACCCTCCCCTTGGGCTGGGCCATCTGCATATGCCCATCGCGCTGGTGATTGGCGAACGGGCACTTCGGCGCGTTGACCGGAATCTGGTTGAAATTGGGCGACCCCAGGCGCAGGAGCTGGGTATCGAGGTAAGAGAACAGGCGGCCCTGCAACAGGGGATCGTTCGAGAAATCGATGCCGGGCACGATATTGGCGGGACAGAAAGCAACCTGTTCGGTTTCGGCGAAGAAATTATCCGGCCAGCGATCTAGCACCATCCTGCCGATTGCCTGCAATGGCACCAGCTCTTCCGGAATGAGCTTGGTCGCGTCCAGATGATCGAAAGGAAATTTATCCGCCTCCTCCTCGGTAAATAACTGTACCGATAGCTCCCACGCGGGAAAATCGCCCGCCTCGATCGCCTGGAACATTTCGCGGCGGTGAAAATCAGGGTCGGCGCCGGCGATTTTGACTGTTTCGTCCCAGATCGTGGATTGCAGGCCCAGCTTGGGCCGCCAGTGAAATTTAACGAAGGTGGAGTTACCCGACGCATCGAGCAGCCGGAAACTGTGGACGCCAAAACCTTCGATCATACGTAGCGAACGTGGAAGCGTCCGGTCCGACATGATCCACATCACCATGTGCATGGCTTCCGGCGTCAGGGAAATATAATCCCAGAACGTATCGTGGGCGGTTGCCGCCTGGGGGAATCCGCGGTCCGGCTCCATCTTTATCGCATGCACGAGGTCGGGGAATTTGATGGCATCCTGGATGAAAAAGACGGGAACATTATTGCCGACCAGATCCCAATTGCCCTCCTTGGTGTAAAACTTGACGGCAAATCCCCGCACGTCGCGCGGCGTGTCCACCGAACCCGCGCCGCCGGCAACCGTCGATATGCGGGTGAACACGGGCGTCTTTTCCCCCACCTCCGTCAAAACCCGGGCGGTGGTATATTGCTCCAGCGACCGGGTCAACTCGAAATACCCATGCACCGCCGTGCCGCGCGCGTGCACAATGCGCTCCGGGATGCGCTCATGATCAAAATGGGTGATTTTCTCGCGGAGAATGAAATCCT
Organism: Nitrosospira sp.; assembly: GCA_050741585.1. GTDB lineage: Bacteria > Pseudomonadota > Gammaproteobacteria > Burkholderiales > Nitrosomonadaceae > Nitrosospira. The sequence continues at coordinate 2,666 of JBOIFK010000161.1, read as the reverse complement.
CGAGCAGACTCGGGCCGCGCGGATGGCTCCTGAGCGAATTCTGGTTATCGGAAATACCGATGCCTTGGTTGGTGGTGAGCGCGGGATGATCCCCGCCGGCTGTCTGGTGGATCTCTCCGCCCTTGCCAATCGTCACGTGCTCGCCGGCCGAAGTCTTTTGCGAATCACCTGCATCTGTCTTTTCTTTCATCGAAGAATCTCCTTAATCCTGAAAACGTATCCTGGGAGATAAATCCGGTTTGCTCTGTACGCTGCGCAACATAAACCGGTCATTTGAACAAGCCTGGCCACGCGCTCTTCCAGCGGCGGCGGCCATGCATCGTTTCATACTGCGCAATGTTTATCGCTAAATAGGCGCTCCCTCTATCACGCTGTATGCTGATTTGGTCGGAACGATCCTGGTCAGCTCGAAGCCCGACCGATTGAACAGCTCGCGATATTCGGCTTCGGCGCGCTCATAAGAGTGAAGCAGTACTAGCATCTCCAGATCCATCAGCTTGCCAAACGATGGTGCATTCCCTTCCGAAATCACCATTTCAACGACAAGAAGCCTACCTTCTGCCGGTATTTGCCGGTGGCAGCACTGGAGAATGGTCGATGCGCGTTCGTCGTTCCAGTCGTGGATGATATGCTTCATGATATAGGCATCTCCCCCCGCGGGAACCGATGCAAAGAAGTCGCCGCCGACTGCCTCGCAGTGCTTCGAGAAGCCGCGCGCTTCGATTGCCTCTTTTGTTCCCGCGATGACGGAAGGGGCGTCGATCAACATTCCGCCCATTTGCGGATACTTTTCCAGGATCGAGCAAAGAAGCATGCCATGGCCGCCGCCCACATCGACGAGCTTGTTCACTCCCGTGAAGTCATAGCCATCGACGATTGCCGCACTGGCTGCAGTACTCATGCTGGTCATGGCGTCGTTGAAAACCTGGGCTGGGCCGGTGTTCTCGCCCAGATAATCAAAGTAGGCCTTACCGTAGATTTTTTCAAACGCAGGCAGGCCAGACTGAGCGCTGCCGAAAAGATCGCCCCATGCACGCCAGTGCCAATCCGCTCCGATGAAAATAGAAAAATCACGCAGGCTATCGGGCGCGTCGCTTCGTAAAGGCCCGGCCAGCGGGGTCAGTTTAAAGCGTCCCTCCTCGTCCTCGGCGAAGACGCCGGCACTGGCAAGGGCGCGCAAGATGCGATAGAGGGGACGTACCTGGGTACCGGTTGCCTGCGCAAGTTCATCCACGCTTTTCGCTCCATCCTTGAGCAAATCGGCCAGGCTCAGCCTTGCCGCGACAGAAATCGCCTGTGTCGTCATAAAGCCGAAGATCATCTGCATCAGTTGCGCTGCTGGCGGAACTTCCGTGGAACCTGGCTTAGTCTCGTCCTGTGACATCTTTTTTCCTTTTAAGAGGGGATGAAAAAAAATTATCCAGCATAGTATTCCAATCAGCAATTCTAGTTCCTCTTTGGGAACATTCATGGAGATTCTATCCAATCCCGAGAAATCAGCATTCCCATTTACTTTCTCTCGTAACCGGCGTACGTTGTGATCTACCTCAATCCCCTACCGGAGCACCCTTCCATGAAAACGATACGCATCTTTGGAACCCGCGGCTTAATCCTTGCGACAGCCCTTGGCGTGAGTGTTGGCATTGGCGTTACGTCTCCAGCCTTTGCCCAAAAACTCCCAGTCATCGTGAATCCTGATGGCAAGGTGACGTACCTTGGCACGCTGGGCGGGTCTTACAGCACCACTTACGACATCAACGATGCCGGGCAGGTGGTGGGAAACAGTGATACCGCGGCTGGTCATGACCATGCCTTCATCACGGATCCCAACGGCATGGGGATGAGGGATCTGGGCACGCTGGGTGGGACTTCCAGCTACGCTCTCGGCATCAACAATTCCGGACAAGTGGTGGGGGAAACTTATACCCTATATGGCTCCAGTTATGCCTTCGTCACCGGTCCCGACGGCATGGGAATGAGGGAGCTTGGCAGCTCCTTTGGCGGCTCCAGCAGAGCTTACGATATCAACGATTCCGGACAGGTAGTGGGACAAGTGGACGGAAGCCATTCGTCCATTGCGAGTGACGCCTTCATCACCGATCCCGACGGCATGGTGATGAGGGAGCTTAGTTCGATTGCGGATCTCCCAAATGGGCGCTTTCTAAGCAATGCGCAGGGGATCAATGACCAGGGGCAGGTACTCGCAATCGCATTCGTTTCCAATATCCCCAAGCCCGCTTCCTACGCCCTGATGCTGGCCGGGTTGGGCCTGGTCGGGTTCATGACGCGCAGCAAAAAGGCGATTGCCGCCCATTAGGCAGCGGCGCCCTGGGCCGCAGCCTCCAAAAGAGCATTGTATGGCTGCTGTTCCTTATGTTTGCTAGATATATTTGGAGCACGCCGTTTTTACATCATAACGCACGGAAGGCCGCCGTTAATCACCGGGGCGTGACTTGCACCTTGCCTTGAACACGGGTGCTTTGTTCAACCGTTTACCCGCCGCTTCGGTCGGCAGCCTCGAGAGGTCCCTTGGCCTTGTCTGCAAGCTCCTTGAGCAGCACGGCGGCGGCAACTGGCCTGCCTGCCGGCGTTTCCACTGGAGAGGGTGCCAGCGGCACCAGGAGATCGCCGTTTCCCTGAACGCCATGAAGCCAGAGAGCCAGGAC
>JBOIFK010000160.1:0-6032 GCA_050741585.1 Nitrosospira sp. | reverse complement strand
GATAATCAGCCCCATTCTTAAAAGGAAAATCCATGGACGAAAACAGAAGCAAAGCGCTGGCGGCGGCTCTTTCCCAGATCGAGAAACAATTCGGCAAAGGTTCGATCATGCGTTTGGGCGCCAGCGACGTTGCCAAAGACATCCAGGTGATTTCCACCGGTTCACTGGGGCTCGATATTGCGCTGGGGGTGGGCGGACTACCCCGCGGACGGGTCGTGGAAATCTATGGCCCGGAGTCATCCGGCAAGACCACCCTTACCCTGCAAGTCATCGCGCAGATGCAGAAGATGGGGGGCACCGCAGCGTTCATTGACGCGGAACATGCCCTGGATCCGCAATACGCACAAAAGATCGGCGTCAATGTGCAGGAATTATTGATTTCTCAGCCCGATAACGGCGAGCAGGCGCTGGAAATCGCAGATATGCTGGTACGCTCCGGCTCGGTTGATGTGGTAGTGGTGGATTCGGTCGCGGCGTTGACGCCACGAGCGGAAATCGAAGGTGAAATGGGCGAGCCTCAAATGGGCCTGCAAGCGAGATTAATGTCGCAAGCATTGCGCAAGCTTACCGCCAACATCAAGCGCAGCAATACCATGGTGATTTTTATTAACCAGATACGTATGAAAATCGGCGTCATGTTCGGTAGCCCCGAAACGACTACCGGCGGTAACGCATTGAAATTCTACGCCTCCGTACGCCTTGATATACGCCGAACCGGCGCTATCAAGAAGGGCGATGAGGTAATCGGCAGCGAAACGCGCGTCAAGGTGGTCAAGAATAAGGTTGCGCCGCCATTCAAGCAAGCCGAATTCGATATTCTCTACGGCGAGGGGATTTCACGCGAAGGTGAAATCGTCGAGTTAGGCGTACAACACAAGCTGATCGAGAAATCCGGCGCCTGGTACGCCTACAAGGGAGACAAAATCGGCCAGGGCAAGGACAACGCCCGCGAGTATCTGAAAGAGCATCATGACATCGCGATGGAGATAGAGGCAAAAATTCGTGCCGCCGTGGGAGTCTCCAATCAGGCCGAAACCGTCAACGTCGAATAATTGCGGAGTATTGCCGTGGCACTGTCGTGGTTGCCATGACCTCCGGGCCGAGCCTGAAAACCCGTGCCCTGGGTTATCTGGCGCGGCGGGAACATTCCCGGCTTGAGCTGGAAAGAAAGCTCGCGCCCCATGCCAAAACTTCCGAAGATCTCTCTTTAGTGCTGGACACGCTGGAACAACGCGGCTTTCTATCAGCTCCGCGCATGGTCGAGCAGGTGATCCACGTGCGTAAAAACAAGTTCGGAAGCCGGTGGATCGTGCATGAATTGCGTGAAAAGGGTATCGCCGAGAATTTAATCGCCGCGGCACTGCCCAATATCAGGAAAGCCGAGCAGGATAGCGCACGCGAAGTATGGCGTAAAAAGTTCGGTGTCATGCCTGCCAATGCGAAAGAACTTGGCAGGCAAAAGCGTTTTTTGATGGGACGGGGTTTTACGCCGGAAGTGATACGCCAGGTATTGCGCCAGCCCGATAGGGAAGAAGCATGAGGAGTCTCGCTGCTCAGATCGTGGTGGCGGCGATCGGGTTTATGCTGGGCGGTTGCGGTTCCATCAACGCGACGCCGATCAATGAAATCAACACATCTCCCGCTAGTTTCGACGGCAAGGAGGTCATGCTCCATGGTGTCGCGAAAGACCCGACGCGGATTCCGCTGTTTAGCATGAAGTCCTATGTATTGAAGGACGATAGCGGGGAGATCACTATCCTGACCGAAGCCGATCTTCCCAAAGTGAACGAAGAAATCAGCGTGAGGGTGAAGGTTGCGAATATCGCGATTATCAATGGCGAATCGCTCGGAGTGACCGTAACGGAAGTAGCGCGGCGTTAGCCGCGACCCTGTAGCGTTCAGATAAGCCGGATGAAATACGATCCTGCGACTGCGGTTAACCAATGCGGAGTTGGCCCCCCAGCGTTGGAGAGTGGCTCGCTGGGTGCGCAACGGCTGAGATGAACCTGTTTTTTTGAATAATAAACCCCATATATAAAATCATGACCAGCAAGCACTCCCGCCTTATCATCCTTGGCTCCGGCCCCGCCGGTTATAGCGCAGCGGTGTATGCCGCTCGCGCCAACCTCAAGCCTGTCCTCATTACCGGCATGGCCCAGGGCGGCCAGCTCATGACCACCACCGATGTCGATAACTGGCCGGCGGATGCAATGGGCGTGCAGGGCCCCGAATTGATGGAACGCTTTCAGAAACATGCGGAACGTTTTAACACTGAAATCATTTTCGATCACATTCACACGGCCAAGCTGACGGAGAAGCCGATCACGCTGATCGGTGATCAGGCCACATACACGTGCGATGCGCTGATTATCGCCACCGGCGCCTCGGCACAATACCTGGGACTGCCCTCCGAGGAGGCGTTCATGGGTAGGGGTGTCTCCGGCTGCGCCACCTGCGACGGGTTCTTCTACAAAGGGCAGGATGTCGCAGTGGTCGGCGGCGGCAATACGGCGGTGGAAGAGGCGCTCTATCTTTCCAACATTGCACGTAACGTTACCGTTGTGCACCGGCGCGACAAATTCCGCTCGGAAAAAATCCTGATCGATAAATTGATGGATAGGGTAATACACGGCAACGTCAAGCTGGAACTTAACCATGTGCTGGACGAAGTGCTGGGAGATAATTCCGGCGTTACCGGAATGCGCATCAAAAACGCCCAGGGCAGTGCAACCAAAAAACTGGATTTGCAAGGTGTATTCATCGCCATCGGCCACAAGCCCAACACCGATATTTTCCAGGGACAGTTGGAAATGAAAAATGGCTATATCGTGACCCGGAGCGGAAACGAGGGCAACGCGACCGCAACCAGCATTCCTGGCGTATTCGCGGCTGGCGATGTGCAGGATCACGTGTATCGCCAGGCGGTGACCAGTGCGGGAACCGGCTGCATGGCGGCGCTGGATGCGGAAAAGTATCTTGATGTTTCGAATTGAGCGGCAATTGCACAACTGCGGCTTGAGAAGCTTATATGAAACGGCGGGACAAGAAGTCTGCAACCGAGCCTGTAACCAACGATGCGGTCGCGCCCAAAATCGGCGATGATGATACCGCGTTGTTCCGCGACGCAGTGCGGGACGTCGCACCCTTGCCCGCATCCGGTAAGATCCCATATACCGGCAAACATCCTCGGCCCATCCCGCGTCAAATTCCGCGCGAGGAACAAACTGCGCCGGAGGATTCGCTTTCCGATCATATCTCGCTGGGGATGGAAGCGGGAGACGAGGGGTCATTCCTGCGCCCCGGCGTTTCGCGCCAGACCTTGCGGCGGCTGCGGCGCGGCTATTGGGGGATACAGGCGCAACTCGACCTGCATGGATTCACCCGTGACGAGGCGCGCCTGGAACTGGTGGCGTTTCTCAATGCCAGCAATGCGAGCGGCTACCGTTGCGTGCGGGTGATCCACGGCAAGGGACTCAGCTCAAAATCTCGCGAGCCGGTATTGAAGGCCAGGATTGGAAGCTGGCTCTCGCAGCGCGATGATGTACTGGCCTTCTGTCAGGCCAGACCGGAAGATGGGGGCAGCGGTGCCGTGCTGGTGCTGCTAAAGATAACTACGCCAATAACCGGGCCGCTGTCGATGCGGTAAAGTCACCCCCTGTAGGTTCATGGTCACCGGATCAATAGACTACAAAGTGGGATTCGGCTCGTGGGAATATGTCTTCTCATGCACGCTCTGGCACCGCACACATCGCTGCGCCGCAGGGTAAGCCATCAGCCGGTCAAAGCCGATTTCGTTGCCGCAATCGATACAATCGCCAAAATTCAGTTCCGCCAGGCGTTGTAAAGAGGCCTCCACCTCGCGCATCTCTTTGATCTGGCGGTCCACGATCGCCGCATTAAGATCCAGCACCATATCAGCCACCGAATCGTCGCCAACGTCAGCCACGCTACCTGCCAGATCAATATAACGCTGTTCGCCTGAACGCTCCAGTTCGCCGCGGACTTCTTCCCGCAAATCAAGGTAACGTTGTTGCAACGCTGCCTTCAGTTGCGCCAATTGGTCATCCGTCAGTTTTGACATGAGAGATACCCCCTGTTATGCGACAAATTATAAACCCTTCAGCTTCTTCAAATCCTCAATGACATCAGCGGAATTGCTTGAAGTGCTGGCGGACAAATAAATCCTGGCAACTCTGCCTTCCGGGTCAATGAGGAAAGTATTGCGCTTGGCCAGGCTGCCGTCGCCACGGAGCGAGTCGTAACGCGCGGCGGTTTCGCCCTTGCTATCCGCCAGAAGCGGAAACGGAAGCGTATATTTTTTGGCAAAGTTGGCATGGCTGGCGGTGTCGTCAACACTCACGCCGACGACTTGCGCACCCAGGTCCGTCAACTGGTGAATATCGTCGCGGAATTTGCACGCCTGCTCCGTACAGCCAGGCGTGTCGTCCTTGACGTAGAAGTATAGTGCCAGCCACTTGCCGCGAAAATCCGCCAGCGTACGCGTTTTTCCGTCCTGGTCAGGAAGGCTGAAATCCGGTGCCGGCTGGCCCACCTTGAGCGGCTCGGCGCGTGCCACCTGACTTCCGAAAAACAGAACCATTGCCAAGGTTGCGAGTATTGCAAGCGATTTCATAATATGCCCCTATAGTAGATGGGTGAAGCGAAGCGTAACCCATCAGTCGCCTCATTAATCCCTCATTCTTTTATCCATCAGCCACATCCAATTTTATGACCGGCCAGGCCCACATCCGCAACAACAGCGCCGCAAAAGCCGCCAGCCCACCGGCGAAAAAGAATGCCATCGCCGCGCTTTGAAATTGCCAGATGGAACCGAACAGCAACCCCGCCGGAATCGCCGCAATGCCCACCATCAGATGATACCAGCCGAAAGCCGTTCCGCGTTCGCGAGGCTCCGCATAATCGCTGATAATGGCCCGTTCGGCGCCTTCGCTCATGCCCGCGCAAAGACCGTAAAAAATGCTCACTGTCCACAGCCCGATACTATCCCCAACCGTGCCAAACAGCAGGAACGAGATCGAAAATGTCGTCCATCCGATCAGCATCAATGCGCCGCGTCCCATGCTATCGGCCAGTTGCCCGCCCCAAGCGGAGGTGGACGCCTTGCACAGGTTCAATGCTGCCCACAGCAACAACAGTTCGACTACGCTCACGCCCAATTGGTGCCCAAGCAACAGGATAAAAGTTTCCGAGGCGCGGGCGAAGGTGAATAGCACCAGCACCAGCAGATAACGCTGCATTGAAGAGGATAACACCGACCAGCGCAAAGGCGGCAACACCACAGGAGCCTGTGCAGGGAGCGGAACAGCACCGGCTTTTTCTTCCCCTTCCTCCTTTATGCCGGCGCCCAGCAGCAGCACCGCGACAAAACCTGGAACCGCCGACCACAGAATCACTTCGGTGAGGCTCAAGCCCGACCACGCCAGCGCAGCTGCTGCTACGAGGCTTCCGGCTACCGCTCCGCCGTTATCCATTGCCCGGTGAAAGCCGAAGGCATAGCCGCGCATATGGGCCGGCGTTGCATCCGCGACCAGCGCATCGCGCGGCGCGCTACGCAGACCCTTGCCCACACGGTCGATGCTGCGCAGTATCAGGATCACCGGCCAGGAACCGGCCAGTCCCAGCAATGGGCGGGTAATGTTGGAGAGCGTATAGCCCACCACCGCCAGCCCCTTGCGCCGGCCACTCATGACATCCGAATGCCGTCCCGACCAGAGCTTGATCAGGCTCGCTACCGCATCGGCCACGCCCTCGATAACTCCCAGGGCAATCGGCCCTGCGGCCAGCACCGTTGCCAGCAGAATGGGGACGAGCGGGATGACGATATCGGAAGCGAAATCGTTGAAAAAACTGACGAAACCGAGAACAACCACGGTGCGCGGGAGTCTTTGGCGAGCGGCGGAATTTCCGCCAGGGGCTGCGGCTGGTTTATTCATACCGCGATATTAGCGTAAAATGCAGCCACCGCCCTGGTAGCTCAGTGGATAGAGCGACCCCCTCCTAAGGGGTAGGTC
>JBOIFK010000159.1:0-6636 GCA_050741585.1 Nitrosospira sp. | reverse complement strand
TGGTAATCCTGGACTAGTACTATCGGACTATCGGAGCTTTCCTGAATTGTTGTTTTTTGCATCTCCGGCCTGTTCTTCAAATGGATCAAGCAACATCTGCGCATCACGCGCTTTATCGGCAACAGCGAGAACGCGGTGAAGACGCAAATCTGGTGCGCCATCGCCACCTATGTACTGATGGCCATCATCAAAAAGGAGTTGCAAATTGATGCCTCGCTCTACACCTTGCTACAGATTCTGTCGGTCTCCGTATTCGAGAAAACCCAGCTACAGCAAGCCTTCGCTGGTACTGGCAACATCCACGAACAGAGTGACCTCGATAACCAACTAAACTTGTTCAACTTTTAACCGGACACTACTGATAGCACATAAGAGCGGAAATACAATGAAAGCTATTGCGAAAAACGGATGGCAGCTAATTGCCATCGCCAGGAATATTCATCAAGCGCCCGTCCGAAGAGTGTCATATCCAAGCGTCGCTTGATTGTAGGTGACTAGCAGCCTGTCGGACTTAAAGGAAATCGGCTGCAAAAGCGTCTGGACGGTGCATATTTCACCGCTTTTTCGACCAATAGAACAACTATTGGTCTTCAAGATCGTCCAAATCTGTCCTCGCCCAGTCACTTTTTCGCATCGATTCTTCAAGTCCGACAGGCTGTTAGGCCCGGTAAACCAATGTAGAGACAGGTTATACGTTAACGCCAAGCCGTTTCCTTATGCTTTCCTCCTTTATTCGTTGCACAATGATTCCCTTTTGCAGTACTCAGCACCAAGGGGTTCCCCTTATTGATGGCCGCACCTCTGTTCCTTTGACGTGTTAGAAAGAGTTTTATAATACTTGACTTTATTCCATATTTCTACGATCATAGAAACATGGAAACTAAAGAAGCCGTCATTGCGCTTGCCGCGCTTGCCCAGGAAACGCGCCTTTCGATATTTTGCCTACTGGTTCAGGTAGGACCGGAGGGGATTCCTGTTGGACGTATCGGCGAAGAGCTGAAAGTAGCGTCTGCCACGCTTTCGTTTCACTTGAAGGAGCTTTATCACGCGGGTCTGATTTCCTCGCGCCAGGAAAGCCGCTTCATCTACTACACCGCAAACTTCGAGCGGATGGCTGCGATCATGGCCTTTCTCACCCAAAATTGCTGCCAAGGCATGCCGCGGGAGTGCCCTACCGTGGTTGAAACCGCCCTTGGCGGTTGCTGTCCGCCGAAATCCAAACCTAAATCTACAAGGAGCCAATCATGAAACGCTTTCACGTTCACGTTGCCGTTGATGACCTTGATGCCAATATTCGCTTTTACTCCGCAGTGTTTGGAGTCCCACCGACGGTTACAAAGACCGATTATGCGAAATGGATGATCGAGGGGCCACGGGTCAATTTCGCCATCTCGAATCGCGGTGCAAAAACCGGTCTGGACCACCTGGGGTTCCAAGTCGATTCGGATGAGGAACTCGTAGAGCTACGCCGGAAAGTAGCCGAGGCAGAGATTGTTGCGCTCGATCAACCGCAGTCGGAATGCTGCTATGCGCGTTCGGATAAATATTGGATCACCGACCCGCAGGGCATTGCCTGGGAAACCTACCACACTGTTGGCGAGGTCGAAATCTACGGTACAGATATGCCTAAAGTCGCTGAGCCGAGCGCATGTTGCTCGCCCAAGCCGAATGTCATCAACATTGCCTCCCAGCGCACAGGCTGCTGCTAAAGGATCATGAATAATCGCGTCTTTAATGTTTTGTTTCTATGTACTGGAAATTCTGCACGAAGCATACTTGCCGAAACTTACCTGAATGCTTCCGGAAAAGGCCGGTTCCATGCATACAGCGCGGGAAGTCATCCGATGGGTAAGGTAAATCCCTATGCGTCGTGCCCAAATCCCTGAAAGCGCATTAACATTACACAATCTAATGTGACGCCATTATGAATGCCATTGTTCTTGAGTCCGTCCTGACGTGCCCGCATTGCGGATTCGCCAAACAGGAAAGCATGCCCACGGATGCCTGCCAGTTTTTCTACGAGTGCAGCAATTGTAAGGCCCTGTTGCGCCCCAATTTGGGCGATTGCTGTGTTTTCTGTTCTTTTGGCTCCGTAAAGTGTCCGCCCATCCAACAACAGCGTGGATGCTGCGGGTAGTGTTTAGCAATAATTCTTTTGTTTGATGACGCCTCCAATATATGTAGAAATGGAAAGAGTCCGGCCACGAAGAAATAACACTACCGCCTATAAATTGCGGAAAGGCGAATGGATCTCATGGGCGCACCTATACTAATTGTCGGACGAAGAGCAGGCCGAGGAACAGACCTCCAACGGAAGCGATAAGCGAAGTCAGGATATAGACTGAAGCCATGGCATACGCTCCGCGTTCGATTAGCAGGGCGGCATCCAGGGAGAACGCCGAAAAGGTCGTGAAGCCGCCGAGGATTCCGGTTGTCAGGAACAGCCGCCACATTTGTCCCGGATCGGTCTTGAGGGCGAACCACCCGATTGCAAGACCCATGATGAAGGAGCCGATGATGTTGACGGCGACAGTCCCAAAAGGAAAACCAGAGCCGAGCAACTTTAAAGCAGCAAGATTTACAGCGTGACGCAACGCTCCGCCAATACCCGCGCCTAAAAATACAGCCAGAAAAGCGTTCATAGTCACGTGTGGGTTTCGATTAGCAGGGGCGCATGCACCGTTTAGGAGAGATAGTTCCGAGTGGTGTGCTTCACAATTGGTTGGACTAATAAAAGCGATGTATTTTTGTGTCAGGCCAGGCGCAAACCACAGCGATAGTCGAATCTATCGCGAGGATTTGCAACGACGCATGACGCGAAAAGCCGCGTTTTTAGGTTCAATCAATTGCGAAGCACACCACTAGGCTGCCGTGGTTATTGTCCCCCGGCGGCTTTCTTGCCCAAGTAGGCTGCCTGTCCCAGGCCGAATATGGAAAGCAGCGTGGCGTCGACATCCGGCATCGTGACGACGCGGCGGAATTCGATTTCCTCCATGAATTCGACGGCGGAGATTGCGTAAATGATCACCGCCAGGATGGTAATCGCCACCATCTGGAAATCGCCGAGATCCGTGCGATTCGAATCGTCGGTGATGAGATCGGTTGCTTTCGGGGCGTCCGCGGCGGCTTTTATCTCCGGCTTGCCCGCCGCCGCCGCATTTTCCACTTTTCCCAACGTGATCGCCTTTGCTGCGGTAAACGTGAGCACGCTGATTCCGGAGAGAATGAGCAGGTTTGGCGGGATATCGACGCCGCCAACGTAGCTCCAGCCGGCCGCGAGGATGCGGTGGGAGACGATGGCAATGTAGGCGCTGACGACGAGCCCGAACCAGAGCACCGTCTGAAACTTGGAGCTGCTGTATCGATTGTCCTCCCCGAGATAGAGTTCTGTCGGATGGCCCCTGGTGAAAACGTAGGCCAGGATGAAGAGCATTATCATGGCGCCAATGAGCGACCACCAGCGCTCAGCGCGGCCTACCTGTTTGCTTTGCCATTCGAGGGATCGCAGGGAATTGACCCCTTCCGCTGCATTCATGTCCCCATCGCGAGCGTACGTTGCCTTGATTCCATCGCCGGGCCGCATTGCCGATACCAGCGGCTGGAATTGAGTCCCTGCCCGGAGCGGAACATTGACTTCATTTTCCGGCTTTTCCAGGTTCCGGGTTCGGACAATAAGCACCGACATATCGGTGGCGATTTCCTTGATGGTGCCGATAATCGTGGCCCCGGTAATCTTGATTTCCTCCTTGAGGATATTTCCCTTGGAGCTTGGCTCGTAGGTGAGTGATACCAGGTCGCCGGCGTTGGGCCAGATCGCCTGAATTTCGGCCGGGGCATCCTTTCTGGGGGGAAGAAACGTTCGTACTTCCCCATTCACCGATTTCACTTCCAGGGGATCTATCTGAATCACAATGCCGTCGAAGTTGAGAAAGGGCGCATTCGGGTTCTGCGCTGGCGGCCCCGCGCTCCCGGCAACCCCGGCCGTCAGCGGTTCCTGTGCGTGAAGCGGCACCGCGAGCAGAAGGGAAACAAAGGCGAACATGTGTCTTGCATTAAACATAACCAATCCTCATATGCGGAAAAAGTCCTGTCATCCGCCGCCTCCGTGACGCAGAAAATTATATCAGCCATTATGTAATATAGATTATATTTCGGGTTAGTCAAAGAAATATGCTAAAGCGCATATGCAGGATGGGTTGCGCTTTGCTCCACCCATCCTACGCTACGTTGTGGATTTCCCGGGGTTCCTCAGAACGCCGTCGCCAGGTATTCGGCCAGGAGCACGAGACCATATCCGCCGGACGGCAGCGCGATCGCACCGAACACCGGATGCTTGGTAAGCGGCAGGAAGGCGCCTCTTTGATTATTTTTGATTGCCCCAATCGTCCGCTCGATCTGTTGTCTCGGCTTCTTTTCATCCGGTGCATGCTCCGGGAGTTCGTCCGGCAGCTCAATGAGCTTTTTCTCCAGGCGCTTGATGGCCTCCCGTTTGGCGACCTCGGCGGATCGCCGCAATGCCATGGCGCTGACGACGATGAGCATCGCATTGACGATGAAGATGATGACAAGCGCGGCGGGAAAATCCCAGTTGTCGAAATAGGTGTGGCGCGCGATTCCGAGAAGAAACATGATGACAAACGGAAAGTAAATAAAATTGCCGATGACCGTTGTCCGGTCGGCGATCAACTCGATGCCCAGCCATTCGTCGGCGTTCTCTTCGCTGATGCCGATGCCCCGGCCTCGTTCTTTGATCATTTCTGTCACCGTGCCAGCGGGCCACCGGATCTTCCTTGTCGCGATGCAGTTGACCCACCTCCGGCAGAGGCGGATGGCATCCACCACATGGAATATCAGCAACAGCATCGCGATCACGCTCAGGGTTATGATGGCATCATTGATGGCGAAACAGCCGGAGCCACGGCAGGGCGTGTTGGGAAAACCGAGCAGCATCATCAGCAGAAATGCCAGGAGCAAAACAAGCATGACCTGCGGCAGACCTCGCATGGCAAAATTTTTCCATTTGCCGAGCGCTGTGTATTCCTGCCAGAGAAGGGCAGCATCAATCTGCCCGGCGGTTTGCGGCTGCCAATAATGGAGCCCCAGCCAAGGGCGGAGAGACCAGTTGGACAATTCGGGCGGTTCGCAGTCCAGACTATTCTTATCCAGGGGTTGGGTGTTTTTCTTTTCGAGATTGAATTCGCGCGCCAGATTCTTTTCGTTATCCTTCAGCGTTCGCCAGGTGTACCAAAGAAAGACCAGGCTCGTTACGAACGCGATCAGGCGGATTCCCGCCGTGGGCCACGCGCTGATGCCCTCGGTCAGCGTAAACGGTTCGTTTTCCGCCGCATCAGGCATCATTTGCATCATCCATTCCACCAGGCCGTAACCTGCCACACCTACGGCCGCGAGCCCCAGCCAGAACCGATAGTTTGATACAAGCCTGAGGCACGCATCCGCCACCGTGCTGCTGATCAGCATGGCGGCCAGGACAAGCATGACGGCCGTGACTGCCGCTACGCCTATCCATTTCAGGTTCCGCCGGGTATCGGAATAGGCGTCCAGATTCGGACGCGGCGCGTGGATGCTTGCGTACCCCGAAGATTTTGGGCTAATGCTGGTATCGGTGCCGGTACTGATATCGAAGGCAGCGTGCCGCCCGATTTCATACAACCTCGGTGCTGCATCCCCGGAAAATTTCATCGCCCCCTCGTTGCCGGCGCCCGCTTGCCGTTGGAAGCAGTCCGGGCAATCCGCCTTGTCCGAAGCGACGAAGTGTTCCAAGGCCCATAAGGCCGCATAAAACAGCGATGTTTGATAGTTATCGCGGAAGGGAGGAATAGGCGTTTGCAGCGCCGGTTGGAGCTCCAGTCCGAAGTGAGAGGCGACAATGAGGTTGCGTGTCGATTGCCACTGCGCGGGGTAGGTCAGTCCGGCGTTCAGATCGGTGGTGAAAAAGATGGCGCCCGGAAACATATGGCGCAGTGCCTGTAGAATCAGAAGCTTGTCGTAGACATCGCTGCCGAGCACGCCGATCGCCTTGAATTCTTCGCCACTTTTTGCTTCCTGTTGTTTCACGGCCGCTGCCAGCCTGATGACATAATCCAGCTGGCCACGGCCTTCGGGCCGCTGCCCCTCGTTCTGCCCGGCATCCTGAGGCTGGCTGCCGTACCAGGTTTTTTCCCCGGACTGCGCCCCGTCCTTCTTCTTATTGTCCTCCTTCGCCGGCAGTTCGCCGTCCAGGCCAGCAAGGTACGAGTGCGGGTAAATCCATGCGGGCCATTCATCCCGGCGCAATTTATTGATCTCGGACTCCAGTGCCGGGCTGGTTTTACCGGAGCCATGATTCATTGCCACCGCCGCAAAGGTGCGCGGCAGGGAGCGCCCATAAAGGGTATCCCATTCCGAAATCAATGCGACTTGCGGATTGCAGTCCTTGGCTGAGCAGGGCTTCAAATCCACCTGGCGGCGCTTCAGTTCCTGGAGAAGCTGCTCGGCCAGCAGGGCATCCGTCTTGATCGTCCTGATAAATTCGATTCTCGGGTATTTGAACAACTCGTCCACGGTTTTTTTCGCTTCCACGGCGCCGCGATGCAAGCCGGGCGGATTGAGGGGGGGGTTCGCTGCGTAGTCCAGTAA
>JBOIFK010000158.1:0-8811 GCA_050741585.1 Nitrosospira sp. | reverse complement strand
TGCCTTACGCGCTCGGCGAGGTCGGTAACCTGTTTGACGAGTAATCCCGCAAGCAAATATCCCACCACGAGCGCGACACCGACCACCGACAAGAGGGACAATACGATGAGCAGCCGGAGTTCCTGTTGCCGCTGATCGTGAAGTCCGATTTCATAGGCAACAAGAAATTTGACACCATCGACGTGCCGTACGGCGACGCGAACCTCCTCCGGACCCCGGAAAACCTTGTGACGCCTGTAGTTGAGTCCCTGAAGATAGGGGGGGAGCAGGGATTCCTCGGCAGAATCATGGATGATGTATTTCTCGAGATTGGATCCGACCTGGGGCACAAAATCGGTACGCTCGCGATAGCGCTGGAGAAGATAATCCATCTCGGTTTCGATGATCTGCTCGATATGCGCTTCTTCAATGTCGTCGGACGCAATATAAAGGCTGATACCGAGGGTTCCGACGACAACGATGCAGAATACCGCAAACGCCAGTGCAACACGCAGGCGAAGGCCGCGTTTAAACCCCGGCACGGGAAATCAGACGGTAGCCGAGCCCATGTACCGTCTCGATCGGATCATAGCCCCCGGCGCGGGTCAACGCACGGCGCAATTCGTGCATATGGCTGCGTAAAGTATCGCTGGTTCCCTGCGCATCTCCCCAGACCTCGGACTCCAGCTCTTTACGGCTGAAAACACGGCCGGGCTCGCCCATCATGAGCGCGAGCAGGCGAATGCACTTTGGCGGCAGTTTGACGCTTGCGCCAGCAAAACGAACCGACAGTGTTTTGGGGTCGAATGACAAATCATCGCTTTCCAGCGTGCGGCTGGTAACTTTGCCCCCGTGCCGTTTGTGCATCGCGACCAGGCGCGCTTCGACTTCCTTCAAAGCGAATGGCTTGACCAGATAGTCGTCCGCTCCACAGTCGAAACCCTTCAGCTTGTCCACCAGTGTATCGCGCGCAGTCAGCATCAGCACGGGCGTATCGAGATTCGCTTCCTGACGGAGTTTTCGGCACAGCACGATACCGTCCATACCCGGCAAACCGAGATCAAGGAGGATTCCGTCAAACTTTTGCGTTACCGCGAGATGCAGGCCGGTAATCCCGTCAGCGGCCGCATCAACACTGTGACCACGCGCCTCCAGAAAATCGTAAAGATTAGTGGCAATCGCCGGATCGTCTTCAATAATAAGTATGTGCACGAAAGAGGGCTCCTACCGAAAAGTCAAAATAAGCATGTCAAATGTAGTTTAAAGTAGTTTAAACTTTTTTTATTTATAAGACGGTATCTTCGTGTCAATTCCTTAAACTCGGCAGGCAAGCTAGTGCGTGCAATATTTCCGGCTGATGCTATGAACCGCTTCCACCAGCGTCAGGGCGCTCTCCGGCGGAGTGAACTGGGAAATACCATGACCCAGATTGAAGACGTGACCGCAGCCGTTACCGTAGCCGGCAAGAATCTTTCCCACCTCAGCAACAATGACTTCCGGCGTGGCGAATAGCACAGCAGGATCGAGGTTGCCTTGCAGGGCGACTTTGTGGCCGACGCGTCGGCGCGCGTCAGCGATATCCACGCTCCAGTCGAGTCCTACTGCATCGCACCCGCTGTCGGCAATGCTCTCCAACCACAACCCCCCGCCCTTCGTAAAAACAATGTTGGGGATGCGCTCACCGGCATATTCACGCTTTAATCCAGCCAATATCTGGCTGATATAACGCAAGGAAAATTCCTGGTAAGCGGCGTGCGACAATGCTCCGCCCCAGGTATCAAAAATCATTACCGCCTGAGCGCCGGATTCGATCTGCGCATTCAGGTAGGCGGTTACCGCCTGCGCGTTGACGTTGAGGATGTGGTGCAGCAGGTCGGGCCGCTGGTATAACATGGTTTTGATCTGGCGGAAATCAGTGCCGCCGCAACCTTCCACCATGTAACAGGCAAGCGTGAAGGGGCTGCCGGAAAAACCGATCAGCGGAACCCGGTTATCCAGCGTCCTGCGAATCTGCGAGACCGCATCCATCACATAACGTAAATGTACGATGGGATCAGGTGCGGTAAGTGCACGGATTTCCCATTCCTCACGCAAAGGCCGTTCGAATTTGGGCCCCTCACCGTCGGAAAAATAAAGTCCCAGTCCCATTGCATCGGGAATGGTAAGAATATCCGAAAAAAGTATCGCGGCATCCAGCGGAAACCGCGCCAGCGGTTGCATCGTGACTTCAGTGGCAAAATCTGGATTTTTGCATAACGCAAGAAAATTACCGGCGCGGGCGCGGGTCTGGTTGTATTCAGGCAGGTAACGTCCAGCCTGGCGCATCAGCCAAACGGGGGTATATTCGGTGGATTGCCGCAGCAGGGCTCGCAGCAGGGTATCGTTTTTCAGTTTGGCCATTGAACTTGTTCTATTTAACCACGGAAATTCACCGGGGGAAAGCCTGTCGCAGGGACGTGTTCCCATTCCCTGAAACAATAACCGACGCCTCCCGTCAAGGCTTATCCATGCCGGCGCGTTTGCTGCGTTACCGAATCGTTGATATTACCAGCGAATGGCTTCCGGGTATATTATCCTTAATGAATGCCGCCGCGGTTCTGGTCTTATCCACAGTTATCTGCATCGGCTGGACGCTGCCCGCATGCCGGTAAAGCATCCATGACGCTCATGCCTCCTCGATAGCGAACAGCCGCCGGTATTCACGGATCGCGTAGCGATCTGTCATGCCTGCGATGTAGTCGGCAATCGCCTGATGCTTATCCTGTGCGTACTTTATCTGGTATAGGGGTGGAAGCAGGCGTATATTCGCGCAGAACGCGTTAAACAGCATTTCGATGGAGTGACGCGCCTTGGCACTCATGCGGGCTACCCGGTAATGCCGGTAGAGGTAGTCGCGCAGGAATTTTTTCAATTCCTGCTGCTCCTGCCAGATTTCCTCGCTAAAACCGATCAGAAATGTTGCCACCCGCACTGCGGGCAAGCTATCCACGCGGGCAGCGGCGATATTGATTGCGCTTTGCCTGGTCAGATCAGCCACCAGCGTATTGATCATTCGCCGTATGGTCTCATGAATTAGGCGCCGTCCTGAGATTTCAGGATACTTTTTTTTTGCCATCGCCAAATGCCGGGAGAATATGCCGATTCCCTCCAGTTGCTCCTGTGTGATAAGGCCGGAACGCAAGCCATCATCGACATCATGGTTATTATACGCGATTTCGTCCGCAAGATTGGCAAGCTGCGCTTCCAGCGATGGCCGCTGGTTCAAGAGGAAACGTTCGCCCACATCCCCAAGTTTCCGCGCATTCTTCTTCGCACAATGTTTGAGTATGCCCTCGCGAGTTTCAAAGCAAAGATTCAAGCCATCAAAGGCGCCATAATGTTCTTCCAGCACATCTACCACTCGCAGGGATTGCAAATTGTGCTCGAAGCCACCATGATCCTTCATGCAACCGTCCAGCGCGTCCTGTCCTGCATGGCCGAATGGCGTATGGCCCAAATCATGCGCCAGAGCGATGGCCTCAACCAGGTCTTCGTTAAGACGTAAATTGCGCGCGATGGAGCGGCCGATCTGGGCCACTTCCAGGCTGTGGGTCAGGCGCGTGCGAAATAAGTCTCCTTCGTGATTGACGAAAACCTGGGTCTTGTATTCAAGCCGGCGGAATGCCGTGGAATGAATGATTCGATCACGATCACGCTGGAATGCGGTGCGCCCTGGCGAGGATTCTTCCTCCATGCGGCGGCCGCGCGAATTTGCCTGAGATACCGCATAAGGCGCCAACTCATGCATTGGCAGTGCATTCCAGAAGCATTTCAGTGAGCATATCCGTAGGCACGTCGGACTGGACCACGGCTTTACCAATACGCGCGAGTAGAATGAAACGCATTTTCCCCCCCTCCACTTTCTTGTCCAGCCCCATCAGGCGCAAGTATTTTTCCGCGCCGAGATTCGGGGCGGCAACGGGAAGCCCGGCCTGCGCGTAAATATTCCGAATCCGTTCCACGTCAACTCTACCGATCATATCCATGCGCCGGGACAGCTCTGCTGCCAGCATCGTACCTGCCGCCACCGCTTCCCCATGCAGCCACACGCCGTATCCCATCGCATTTTCGATCGCATGACCAAAGGTATGTCCAAGGTTGAGTAATGCCCGCACCCCGCTTTCACGCTCGTCGGCTTCCACAATTTCGGCCTTGTTCATGCAACTGCGCCGTACCGCTTCAGCCAGTATTTCGGAATCACGTACAAGAAGTCCGGCCATATTCCGCTCGATCCATTCCAGGAAATCGGGATCACGGATAAGACCATATTTGATGATCTCGGCGATACCCCCACGCAGCTCCCGATCAGGCAAAGTATCGAGTATCGTGCTGTCCGCCACCACCGCCCGCGGTTGATAAAAAGCCCCAATCATGTTCTTCCCGAGCGGATGGTTGATGCCCGTTTTACCACCGACCGAAGAATCAACCTGCGCCAGCAATGTGGTTGGAACTTGAATAAACGGCACCCCACGAAGATAGGTCGCCGCAGCGAATCCCGCCAGATCACCGACCACCCCGCCGCCCAGTGCGATGATGGAGGTGCCGCGTTCACAGCGGTGTGTAAGAAGCGCGTCAAAGATGAGATTCAGCGTTTGCCAGCTCTTGTGTTCTTCCCCATCAGGAAGAATGATAGGAACCGACATCACGTTGTGACTTTCCAGCGCGCTTCGCAGTCTTTCCAAATAAAGGGGCGCCACCGTGGTGTTGGTTACGATTGCAACCCGCTGCTGCGGCAAGTGTTTCAAAATAATTTCAGGCTGATTCAGAATGCCTTGACCGATATGTATGGGGTAACTGCGCTCACCAGGTGCGGAAGCAAGGGCGACTGTGACTGTAATTGTTTGCATATCTTTGTGGTTCGAAGTGCGATTTGGCCGTTGCCGCTTCTACTGGATTTGCCTGAAGCCCGACGAGCTTGCCTATAAAAGTTAACGAAGGGTGGCGAGCGAGTCTAGAATGGCTTCACCACTACAAGTATCACCACTGCGATCAGAAGCACCACGGGAATTTCATTAAACCAGCGGTAATAAACATGGCCGCGCCGGTTGCGATCATGCCTGAAATCGGCGAGCAGTTTGCCGCAATAAAGGTGATATGCAATCAGCCCGATCACCAGAGCAAGCTTGGCATGCAGCCAGCCGCCGGAAATACCATAACCCAACCAGAGCCAGAGGCCAAAGAAAACGGTCAACACGGCACCGGGGGTCATGATGCCATAATAGAGTTTGCGTTCCATTATTTTAAAACGCTCGATACC
Organism: Nitrosospira sp.; assembly: GCA_050741585.1. GTDB lineage: Bacteria > Pseudomonadota > Gammaproteobacteria > Burkholderiales > Nitrosomonadaceae > Nitrosospira. The sequence goes on along the minus strand of JBOIFK010000158.1, from coordinate 3,536 downwards.
CGGCGGATCATCGCTCATGGCATGATAAACGAACAGGCGCGGCAAATAAAACAAGCCAGCGAACCAGGTTACCATGAAAATTATGTGTAGCGATTTTATCCAGAGCATCTAATTTTTTAACGGGAAATGATGGCTCATTCATCAAAAACTGCCGTGCTGGAGCAGCATGGGAAACCAATCCCAAATCAGCAGCTCATTTCTTAGTTTGGCGTATGATTCATAAAGATTCGTGCATCGACGTGCGTTACCTTCATGCGGGTTTGCTACGCAGCGGATTCAGGATAATACTATAGCCGATCGGTATCAGCAGGTGAATTAGGTTGCGACAGGATTCGTCCCGAAAACCACCACTTCAAGCCGTAGGGAACGGCTTCCCAAAGCATGGGTCAAATTGTGGCTGGCCGCAAGTGGTATCCCCTCAATTACTGTACTTCCATGCAGAGATGAAACTTGGACTGAAGCGAGCCTACGAGCCACCCACACAATCAGACGGAATACGCATTCTCGTTGACCGCCTATGGCCCCGCGGTCTTTCAAAGGCTGGCGCTAAAATCGAATTCTGGGCGAAGGAAGTCGCGCCCTCGGATGAATTGCGCCACTGGTATCAACATGAACTGGCGAAGTGGCCTGAATTCCGGCGAAGATACCTGGATGAGCTTAAGGGCAATACCGACGCGGTCAAGGAACTTGTCGCAAAGTTTGGACACGGAAACGCGACGCTTCTCTTTAGCTCCAAAGAGCTCAATCACAATAATGCCGTGGTATTGAAGGAATACCTGGAGAAGTTTCAGTAGAAAAGGACAGGCTTATTGCAGGATGGGCGAAGCGTAACCCATCAGAACCACATGCCGGTTATCTCGGCCGCCGGGGTCATCAATGCAATTGTTTGCAACTTCCCGACATTGCATCCCGGGGGTTGTGAATAAAGCCAAATAACGAGTGTGCTTTGCTCTCCCCAACCTACTTAAACCCATGGGGCATAAAAAGACGTTGAGCATCCGGAAATGTCCTGGCGTCCCTACATTGCGACAACCTCGAGATCCGGCTCTATCGACCTCAACATATTCTGAATACCCCGGAGTGTGCCTGAGATTGAACTCGGACAGGTGCCGCAGGCACCCTGATAGTGTACGCTGAGCTTGTTACCGTCGAGGCCGAGCACGTGAAGATCACCACCGTCGTTTTGCAGATAGGGTCGTACTTCCTCGTCGAGCAATGTGTTGATTGTGTCGAGGCGCTGTTGGTCCTCGGGGCTTAAACCGGCAATGGCAGCGGTTGCCGCTGCTACGGTCGCATCCGATTGCGCACCCGCCGCAGGCGCGGCACGGATCGGGTCGGCGACTTCGCGCGCCAGGTCCTGCCAATCAGCCCCGCCGTCCTGCGTGATCGTGATCCAGCGATCGACATAAAATACGTTGGTCACATGATCAATGTCGAACAACGCCGCAGCGAGCGGATCATCCTTTGCCTGCTCTGCATTGTCATACGAGCATGTGACGCCCCATGTCAATGGCTCCTTGAGAATGAATTTCAGCGCATTCCGATTTGGGGTACCCTCTATTTCCGATATTTTTGGCATTTTTCTTCTCCGGTCAGAATTCTCTAGGCATCACCGATCGCAGCGTTCATTGGATCATCCTCGGACTCCGTCGAAATAGTGGTAACGGAATTAAGCGCCGCATGCAGCGTATGCCACGGCAAAATTGCACATTTGACACGTGTCGGCAGATCGCGCACCCCGGAAAATACCGTGAGCCGTCCCAAGTGGTGAGGACTGTCAAGGTTAAGCTTGCCCATCGCCATATCGCGAAACTCCTGAATCAATATTTCGGCATCCGTACGCGTCTTGCCTTTGACGACGCTCGTCATCATTGAAGCTGATGCCTTGCAGATCGCACATGATTCACCGTGAAAGGCAATACTATCAATGTGCTCTCCGTCGAGATGAAGCGCAATGTTGAGGTGGTCACCACACAGTGGATTATGGCCAACCGCCTGATGACTTGCCTCATCCAGCGTGCCGTAATTGCGGGGCTTTTTATTGTGATCGAGGATAACCTCTTGATAAAGTGATTTCGTATTCATTACGTGAAAATTTTCTGTACGGTGCGAAGGCCCGCGATGAACGTATCTACCTCGGCCATCGTGTTGTAAAACGCAAATGAGGCGCGTGTCGTTGCCGGTACCTGGAGACGCAGCATCACCGGCTGCACACAATGGTGACCGGTACGTACTGCAATCCCCTCCAGATTCAGGAGCGTACCAATATCATGCGGATGTACGCCTTCAACCTCGAACGACAATACCGCCGTCTTCGTTGCAGCCGTGCCAATTATGCGCACGCCCGGCAAACGGCCGATCTGTTCGGTCGCATAGTTGAGCAGGTCATGTTCGTGCGCAGCGATCGCCTCCATACCGATGGCCAATAAATAATCAACCGCGGCGCCGAGTCCGATCGCAGCCGCAATTGGAGGCGTGCCGGCTTCGAACTTGTGCGGAATACTGTTGTAGGTCGTTTTTTCAAACGTCACCGACAAGATCATATCCCCGCCGCCTTTGAACGGCTGCATGCGCTCAAGCAGATCAGCCTTGCCATACAGAATACCAATACCTGTGGGTCCACACATTTTGTGGCCAGAAAAAGCGTAGAAATCGCAGTCGAGGTCCTGCACGTCGACCCGCATATGCGACACCGCCTGCGCCCCGTCAATCAATACTGGCACCCCGCGCGCATGTGCAAATGCAATCATTGGCTTGATCGGATTGACAGTTCCCAGCGCGTTCGAGACGTGCAACATGCCGACAAATTTCGTGCGCTCATTGAACAGCGTCTCATACTCGTCAACAAGAAGTTCGCCCGCGTCGTTGATAGGGGCGACACGGATCCTTGCGCCCTTCTCTTCCGCCAGCATCTGCCATGGCACGATATTCGAATGGTGCTCAAGCGTAGTCAGGATAATCTCGTCCCCCGCGCCGATGAACTTACGGCCGTAGCCGTGCATCACCAGATTGATCGCATCTGTCGTGCCGCTGGTGAAGATGACTTCCCTGTCTTCGCGCGCATTGATAAAGCGCTGCAGTTTTCGACGGGAATCCTCATATTCCGCGGTAGCGGTTTCCGACAAATAATGTACGCCACGATTGATATTCGCATGCTGCGTGGTCTGGTAACGTACCAGCCGATCGATTACCGGCTGCGGCATCTGGCTGGATGCCGCATTGTCGAGGTAGACCAACGGCTTGCCGCTGACCTGGAGTTTGAGGATCGGGAAATCGGAACGAATATGCTCGACGTTGAACGTCGGAGCGAATTGAGGTTTCAAGTCGGACTCTATCAGCTTCATGATTCAGTTTCTCTGGGTTTGCTCGAGCACCGTCTGCTCAAGCCGGTGTTTGAGGGACGCAATGGAGATGCGATCAATGATTTCAGCACCGAATGCATACGTCAGCAGATTGCGTGCCGTGACCTCGGATAATCCGCGGCTCTTGAGATAAAATACTTCCTCATTGTCGAGTTGCCCAACGGTTGCCCCGTG
>JBOIFK010000157.1:0-9619 GCA_050741585.1 Nitrosospira sp. | reverse complement strand
ATCCGGTTCCCTGATCGACCGGCCCGGCATGCAAGCGATGCTCAAATTTGCGCGTGCACACCGTAAGGACAATCTAACAATTTTGATTGACGATTTGAGCAGGCTTGCCCGTGGGGTGGAGGCCCATATCCGCTTGCGTACGGCTATTGCCAGTGCGGGCGCGAAGCTGGCTTCACCCAGCATAGAATTCGGTGAAGACTCCGATTCAGTGCTGGTCGAGCACCTCTTAGCCAGCGTATCTCAGCACCATCGGCAGAAGAACGCGGAACAAACACGCAACCGCCGCCGGGCGCGTATGCTCAATGGATATTGGGTCCACTTCGCGCCCATCGGTTATAAGTACGCCTCCAAACCGGGCCATGGGAAGGTGCTGGTTCGCAACGAGCCGTTGGCGAGCATTGTTGCCGAGGGACTGGAAGGTTACGCCAGCGGGCGCTTTCAGCTCAGGGCTGAGGTCAAACGCTTCTTTGAGCAGTTCCCGGAATTTCCAAAGAACGCCAAGGGAGAAGTCAGCAACGAACACGTCAACCGCATTTTAAGCCGCGTGATTTATGCCGGTCATATCCAGTCGGACATCATGGATGTGTCTTTGCGTCCGGCTCAGAATGAGTCTCTTATTTCTTTGGCAACATATAGGACAATCCAGCAGCGGATGCAGGAGAAAGCCAAAATCCCTGCGCGTAAGAATTTAAATGAAAGCTTTCCAATGAGGGGCACGGTCAGGTGCGCTGAATGCGACAATTCGCTTACCGCATGCTGGACCAAGGGCCGCAGTAAGCACTACCCCTATTACTACTGCTTTACCAAAGCATGTCAGGCTTTTGGCAAGGCATCCCACGGGAGAAGATCGAAGGGGAGTTCGAAGCCCTGCTGCGCACACTCGAACCGTCCGTGCCGCTATTCAAAACCGCGACCAGAATGTTCGAGACATGGTGGAATTATCGGCAGGCGCAGATCGCGCAGCGCGGACAAGCGCTGGAATCTGAAATACACAAGCTGGGCGGTAAAATCGAACAGTTGATGGACAGGCTGGTTGAAACGGATAGCGATTCGATGGTGAAGGCGTATGAGACTCGGATCAAGAAATTCGAAACCGACAGGGCCGTTCTGGTTGAAAAATCGGGGCAATTGTTGCGCCCGATGCGTTCATTCGATGCGGCACTTAGAACCAGCCTCGATTTTATCGCTAACCCGCATAAACTCTGGAGTTCCGGTCGATTGTGCGACCGCCATGCCGTGCTTAAACTCGCATTTCCAGGTGGACTTCAATATCATCGGAATACGGGACTTAGAACCGCTGATACCCCATTACCCTTCAAGCTGTTAGGTGGGTTTTCAAGCAAGCAGTTTCAATTGGCGGAGAGAGAGGGATTCGAACCCTCGATAAGCTTTTTGAGCCTATACTCCCTTAGCAGGGGAGCGCCTTCGACCACTCGGCCATCTCTCCAAAAAAAGAGGCATTAGGATAGCGTTTTACCACCCTTCGGTCAAACAATGCGTTCTGGTTCTCAGCATTGTTTTTGCAGCAATTCAGGATACCTGGTCCAGCTCGAAAACCTTATGCAACACCCGCACCGCAAGCTCCATGTATTTCTCGTCCACCACCACGGAAATCTTTATTTCGGAGGTGGAAATCATCTGAATGTTAATCCCTTCTTCCGCCAGGGCACGGAACATTCTGCTGGCGATGCCGACATGAGAACGCATTCCCACACCCACCACGGACACCTTGGCTATTCGTTCGCCGCCAATTACACCGCGTGCACCGATATGAGGCTGCACCTGATTCTTCAGGATGTCCATGGTCCTGGCGAAGTCATTGCGATGTATGGTGAATGAGAAGTCTGTCATCCCATCGTGGCCGACATTCTGGATAATCATATCCACGTCGATATTGGCGTCGGCTACCGGACCAAGAATTTGATAAGCAATACCAGGACGATCCGGCACACCCAGCACCGTAATCTTTGCTTCGTCACGGTTGAATGCAATACCTGAGATAATCGCGTGTTCCATGTTTTCGCCTTCCTCAAAAGTAATCAGGGTGCCGTCGCCTTCATTGAAACTGGACAATACCCGTAATCTGACTTTATATTTACCGGCGAATTCGACTGAGCGAATTTGCAGTACCTTGGAGCCGAGGCTCGCCATTTCGAGCATTTCCTCAAAAGTAATGGTTTTGAGTTTCCGCGCTTCAGGCACAATACGCGGATCCGTCGTATAAATACCATCCACGTCGGTATATATCTGACATTCTTCGGCTTTAAGCGCTGCCGCCAATGCCACACCGGTTGTGTCAGATCCGCCGCGGCCCAATGTGGTAATGCTCCCGGCTTCATCCACTCCCTGAAATCCGGCTACCGCTACAACATATCCGGCATCAATATCCGCGCGTATTTTATCCTCATCGATTTTTAATATGCGTGCCTTGGTATAGGCGTTGTTGGTCAGTATCCTCACCTGTGCCCCGGTGTAACTCTTTGCCTTGATGCCGAGATCCATCAATGCCATCGACAACAGGGCAACGGAAACCTGCTCGCCAGTCGATACCATGACATCCAGTTCACGCGGATCGGGATGAGCCTGAAATTCCTTGGCTAGGGCAATCAGGCGATTGGTTTCGCCACTCATGGCTGAAACCACAACCACCACCTGATGGCCTCGAGACCGAAATTTGGCTATCCTGCGCGCAACATTTTTAATGCGTTCAGTGCTGCCAACCGATGTGCCGCCGTATTTTTGAATAATAAGTGTCACGCTTGCCGAAGTTTGATGTTGAAAACAAGGAACTCTGCCGCAAACAAATGGGTCTTATATGTTGAATCAATTACGTCGCGGGCCGCAAGGCATTTGGCTCCCAGGGGACATAAATTTTACCCGATTACCGGAAAGAACACTAAGCATATGCAATATGATAACCGGAATGGTTATGATAAATGTTAAATTGGGGCGCACTTAATACTTGCATAGAATAGAAAAACGAATTAGATTTATGAATGTGCAATAATCCTTTAACATAACCCATACGATAACTTATTGAGAGCTGACTCATGAAACTCTTTGAAGAAATATCAAATCCTCGTGAAATCCGGCGTAAACTGGGCCTTAATCAGCATGACTTCTGGAGCAAGGTTGGCGTCACCCAAAGTGGTGGCTCCCGTTATGAAAGCGGACGAAATATGCCCAGGCCGGTAAGGGAGCTTGTACGCCTTGTGCATATCGAGCACATCGATCTGGCCAAGATCAGAAAGGATGATCTAATTGTGGCCGCGTTGCTGAAAAACCAAGATCCTGATCGGTATAAGAGTCTGAAGAAAGCCGGTAAGGCGAAATAACCTGGCAAAGCACCTGCTTGCGACCAAACGACCGTTGACCCTGGCTCGTTGAAACTCATCCTGCAGAACCGGAAGTTGAGTCTCAAGGACTCAGCTTAACGGCGAGCCCGAGAGATTGTATTTCCGTGCAAAATGTTTCCATCCACTCTCGACCGATTTTCGTGAGCTGCGCTCCTTCCGGTTGCAGAGAGGGGCGCGCAAGGCCGTATAGCAGCACTCCCTTCAGCGGCACGCCTTCTCGTAATAATCCCTCTGTAAATTTCAGATAAGCGCCCGATTCCATCTCGGCAGGCGGCTTGCCGTCGATCTGAAACATGCAGGTTTGCAGCCACGTCGGGCACAGGAATGCCGCCAGTTGCAAATTCTCGCGCATTCGCTTCAAACTTATCCGGGTATTGTTGATACGTAGCCTCCCCTCGCGAGTCACACTGTCCAGCTTGAACCAGACTTCGCCATTAAGCTCCGCCATTCGGCGCAACCCCGCCTGCACGCCAGGCCGGTCAATCAGGCTGCCATTGGTAATCAACACCAGCTTAAGCTCCTCAGGCAACTCGTAATCGCACTTCACCCGTCCAATCAGCTCGACGATCTGCTCGAATTCTCTGGCGCTGGTAGGCTCACCGTTACCTGACAAGGCGATGTCATTGATGCGCCTTGCTTCGGGAGACACCTGCATCCGCATAAAATTACCATGCAGAATTTCATGAAGAAACGAACGCAGCTCTGTTTCGAGCTTGATCAGGTCAATCACCGGTGCTGTGCCACGTTTGAGTTCCGGGACCTGGCAATAAATGCAACGCCAGTTGCAGGCATTATTGGGATTAAGATTGACCCCGACTGACACACCTCCAGCACGGCGCGACACTACCGGATAGATATAGGTCATCCCCGCGTTGTCGCGGCTGTGATCAGCAATATTCAATAGTTTGGAGGTGCGTTGCAATGCTACAATCTTAATAATGTTAATTACACGCAGGCTGGAATTCGACGCCGGCCACCGGATACCTTCCCACAGGAATCAATGCCGGCATTTGCACGGCCATCGCTACGCCATTGAAATTACCCTGTCTGGTGACATTATCACTGACGCAGGCGTCGCCGGGCAAGGGATGGTCATGGATTATTCGGAAGTGAAGCGCATCGCCAACACAGCGCTGGTAGACAAATGGGATCACGCTTTCCTGGTGTACTCGAAAGATGTGGCATTATTGCAATTTCTTCAGTCCCTCGAAGACCATAAGACGGTCGTGCTGGATGTGCCGCCAACAGCGGAAAATCTTGCGCTCGCCGCGTTCCGCATACTTGATACAGCCTATCAGGATAACTATGGCAACCACCTCAGGCTCGAGCAGGTGCGCTTGTTCGAAACACCTAATTGCTGGGCAGATGCGACGCGGGGACATACCTGATAGCGCGGCTCAATAAGCGCTCCCGTCCGAAGCCTGCCCCCTCATGTTCCTTCTGTTTCATTAGCACTCGACTTGCTTTATGCCATCTTTTTGTTACCATGCAAAATGAAAAAATCCTACAAGCGAATCTTTTAAAATGAGTCATTTTTCATGTTAACACAGCCTATTTCCAATTTTGAGCTTCCCTCCACCGGCAATAAGATATTCCATCTATCCAAAGCTTCCGGAAGAAACCTGGTAATTTATTTCTATCCCAAGGACGACACGCCAGGCTGCACCACGGAGGGGCAGCAATTCCGCGATGCTTACGCCGAATTCACCAAGCTCGACTGCGACATCGTGGGTGTCTCGCGCGACAGTATTCAATCGCACGAGAATTTCAAAGCGAAGATGGATTTCCCCTTCGAGCTTCTGAGCGACACTGATGAAACTGCCTGCAAGCTGTTCAATGTCATCAAGATGAAAAACATGTATGGCAAGCAGGTTCGTGGCATAGAGCGCAGTACCTTTGTACTGGACGCAAAGGGAACGTTACAGAGGGAATGGCGGGGGGTCAAGGTTCCCGGCCATGTTCAGGAAGTGCTGGAATTCGTTAAAACCTTGCCCAGAGAGGAGTCATGAGCCCCAGGAAACCGGCTTCTCCCTTTACGGCAGTCACTCGTTTGCGGGCCAACCCCAAGCTATTCGTCCTCGACAGCAATGTTCTGATGCACGACCCCACCAGCCTGTTCCATTTCCAGGAACATGATATCTACATTCCTATGGTGACGCTGGAAGAGCTCGACAACAATAAAAAAGGTATGTCGGAAGTGGCGCGCAACGCCCGCCAGACGAGCCGCTTTCTGGATGAGATCGTCAGCAGCGCGATAACCGACATTGATGAGGGTATCTCGCTGGAATCGCATGGCAGCAAAAACGCAACCGGGCGGCTCTTTCTCCAGACCCAGTCGATTAACAGCGTCCTGCCCGTGCGACTGGCCAGCGGCAGTGCCGATAACCAGATCATCGGCGTAGTGAAGTTTTTGCACGAGACCTGCCTGAACCGTAGCGTCGCGCTGGTTTCCAAAGATATCAACATGCGTATCAAGGCGCGCGCGCTGGGACTGGCGGCGGAGGATTATTTCAACGATAAAGTGCTGGAAGACACTGATCTCCTCTTTTCCGGCATACAGGAATTGCCGATGGATTTCTGGGACAAGCACGGCAAGGAAATGGAATCATGGCAACAATCCGGACACACCTTTTACCGCGTGAGCGGGCCACTCTGCGTGAATTTTCTGATCAATCAGTTTGTTTATCTGGAGCATGACAAGCCGTTCTATGCCCAGGTCAAGGAGCATAGTGGCAAGACCGCGGTTCTGCAGACTCTCAAGGATTACACCCACCAGAAAAACAATGTGTGGGGCATCACCGCACGCAATCGGGAACAGAATTTCGCACTCAATTTGCTGATGGATCCTGAAGTTGATTTCGTCACGCTATTAGGACAGGCGGGGACAGGAAAAACCCTGCTTACGCTGGCTGCCGGCCTGATGCAGACGCTTGAGTACAAGGTCTATTCGGAAATCATCATGACCCGTGTCACTGTGCCGGTGGGTGAGGATATCGGCTTTCTGCCCGGAACCGAAGAAGAAAAGATGACACCCTGGATGGGCGCGCTGGAGGACAATCTGGATGTGCTCAACAAGACCGACAATGAAGGTGGCGATTGGGGACGCGCCGCCACACGTGACCTGATTCGCTCCCGCATCAAGATAAAATCACTCAACTTTATGCGGGGACGCACCTTCATCAACAAGTTCCTGATAATCGACGAGGCGCAGAACCTCACGCCAAAGCAGATGAAAACGCTCATTACCCGCGCCGGGCCGGCTACCAAGGTGGTATGCCTGGGCAACATTGCACAAATAGACACGCCCTATTTGTCCGAGGGAAGTTCAGGGCTGACCTACGTGGTGGATCGCTTTAAAGGGTGGAATCATAACGGACACGTGACGTTACAGCGTGGCGAGCGCTCCAGATTGGCGGATTACGCAGCAGAAGTATTGTAGGAATTGGAGCCACGGGGCTGCGGATCTGCGCCGCGTTCGACACCCCCGGCATACCCAGAAATGCCTTTAATAATGTCCGGACTTAGCAAGGCTCTCGAACCGGGTATATTCGCCGAGGAAGGTAAGATCAACTTTACCTATGGGGCCGTTACGCTGCTTGCCAATGATGATTTCCGCGACCCCTTTATCCTGTGTTTCGGGATTGTAGACTTCATCACGATAGATAAATAGAATCAAATCCGCATCCTGTTCGATGGCACCGGACTCGCGCAGATCCGACATGACCGGGCGCTTGTTTGGACGCTGCTCCAGGCTGCGATTCAGTTGCGACAGCGCGACCACGGGCACCTGCAATTCTTTTGCCAGCGCTTTCAGCGAACGCGAAATTTCTGAAATCTCGGTGGCGCGATTCTCGCCCTGACTGCTCGCGGACATGAGTTGTAAATAATCCACCACAATCAGCCCCAGTTCACCATGCTGGCGATGGAGCCGCCGCGCCCGCGCCCTGAGTTCCAGCGCATTCAAGGCTGCGCTTTCGTCAATAAATAACGGGGCGTCATTCAGTTTTCCCAAGGCATGGGTCAGCTTGGACCAATCTTCGTCCTGCAAGCGGCCGGTGCGCACCTTGTGCTGATCCAACCGGCCGACGGAACCCAGCATCCGCATTGCCAGTTGCGCACCGCCCATTTCCATGCTGAATACCGCCACCGGTTTCTCCAGCTCCAGCGCCACATGTTCCGCTATATTCAGCGAGAACGCGGTTTTTCCCATGGAAGGCCTGCCAGCAACAATAACCAGATCGCCCGGCTGAAAACCGGAAGTTTTCTGATCGAGATCATGAAAGCCGGTGGCAACGCCGGTCACGTCACTTGGATTATCCTGATTGTAGAGTGTCTCAATGCGCTCCACAACTTGCTTCAGGAGTGGCTGGATATCGACAAAGCCCTGCTTTCCCCGAGCCCCTGCCTCGGCAATTTCAAACACCCTGGCTTCGGCTTCATCCAACAGATTGGCAGCGGAACGCCCGGCAGGGTTATATGATGATTCAGCGATCTCCGATCCGACCTGGGCAAGCTTACGCATGACTGACCGCTCCCGCACGATTTCTGCGTAACGGCGAATGTTGGCTGCCGACGGCGTATTTTGAACCATCACCCCAACATAGGCTAACCCCCCGACATTCTGAAGTTCGGCTGATATTTCGAGCGACTCCGCGACGGTTACGACGTCTGCCGGTTTGCTGTGCTCAACCAGCTTGCAAATATGGCGATAAATGAGGCGATGATCCTGACGGTAAAAATCGTCCTCGGTGATTACGTCAGCCACCTTATCCCAGGCATGATTATCCAGCATCAACCCACCCAATACGGATTGCTCCGCTTCAACCGAGTGCGGCGGCATCTTGTAAGATTCAAGCAATTGATCGCTGGAGGCCGCGGTAAGAAATTGAGCCATGGAAATCCGGATGACGTTACAAATATCGGGAAGATTCTACCACTAGCGGTCCGTTGGACTTAAAGAATCGAAACAAAGAAGGGGTGGGCGAGGTAGATGTTGAGAATTTTTGAACGCTTATATCCCAATCCGCTAGTCAGGCATGGGAGCGCCCAGTTCTTGCGATACGGGCGGGGCACAACGACACAAAATAATTACTTTATTTCAAGGAGTTGCTACGTCAGGTATTTTGCACCCAACGGACTGCTGGGGCGGCATGGAAAAATTAAAAAGGGCTGTTGACGACCCTTTTTAATTATCCGAGTGGCAAGTTCAGGAAACAGCTTCGCCCAGGACCGACACGACGATATGCGCCGATACGTCGCTATGCAGCACGATAGTCAACGGATAGTCGCCCACCTGCTTTAAGGATCCTTGTGGCATCCGTATCATGGATCGCTCGACCTCGAAGCCCTGCATTTTGAGCGCTTCCTCGATATCAGCGTTGGTGACCGAACCGAACAGCTTGCCATCCACCCCGGCTTTCTGGGTAATCTGCACCATCAATCCATCCAGTTTGGCTGCACGGGCCTGAGCCGCAACCAGGATTTCCGCCTGTGTTTTTTCCAATTCCGCGCGCTTTGCCTCAAACTCGGCAATCGCTGTTTGCGTTGCCCGTTTTGCCTTGCCCTGCGGGATCAAAAAATTCCGCGCATAGCCATTCTTTACCTTGACGACATCCCCCAGCTGGCCGAGATTACCCACTTTTTCCATTAGTATGATCTGCATGCTATTACTCCTCAGTGTAGATCAGTGTAGGGAAGCAACGCGAGAAAACGCGCGCGCTCAATAGCGATGCCCAACTGGCGCTGGTAACGGGATTTGGTGCCCGTAATGCGTGCAGGAATGATTCTGCCATTTTCGTTAATAAAATCTTTCAATAACTCAATGTCCTTGTAATCCACGGCCTTGATGCCTTCCGCGGTGAAACGACAGAATTTCCTGCGCTTGAATAAGGGGCGATTGGCCTTCTTGTCCTTCTCCTTGTCCTTGCTATCCTTCCGTCTTGACGTAAAACGAGCCATAATTTTTCCTATTTCCTTAAATAATCCATGTCTTGAATAAGATCGACAGTATTTACATGCAGAACCAGTTGCGAACTCATGCGGCTTTTTTTTGCCAGAAAACCGATCAACTTTACTTTGGTGCCAAGCGCAACATCGACAATGGTTTCAGCCATCTGCGCCAGCGCAACCGCGGAGACTTCACACTCCACCTGGCGCGGCATGCCCGCTTCGATTTGACGCGAGAGGTGGCTAATTTTGAATTCCGCCACTGCCACCCCCGCTGGGGTATAACGCGGACCCACAATTTCGATAATCCTGCCGCA
>JBOIFK010000156.1:0-10862 GCA_050741585.1 Nitrosospira sp. | reverse complement strand
AGTTTATTCATTGAATCGGTTATATAACAATATCTCTGACTCACTACACTAGCTACTCGACAGGATTCAAAAAATCCCCGGATCCGGTTGAAAAAACAGCAAATGGGCCTATATTGGTTATTGAATGCTGATTGAATCATTTCAGTATCGAGCAAACATTCACTGATATGGAGGTAATATGGCTATTGCGCGTTATGAACCCTGGAGCTTGCTGCATCAGTTGCACAGAGAACTGGACCGTGCGCGGGAAGATGGCGGAGGCGAAGGATCAGCCGTGACCGCCGAATGGGCACCTGCTGTCGACATCAAGGAAGAAGCCGATAAATTCGTCTTGCAGGCCGATCTTCCAGGAGTGAGACCGGAAGAAATCGACATCAGCATGGAAGACGGGGTGCTGACTATCAAAGGCGAAAAGAAAACCGAAGCAAAAACCGAGAAAGAAGGCTATAAACGCGTCGAACGCACCTATGGCTCTTTTTACAGGCGCTTCAGTTTGCCGGACACGGCAAATCCGGATGCAATATCGGCAAAATCGAATCATGGTGTCCTGGAAATCGTCATTCCCAAACGAGAAGCTGTCCAGCCAAAAAAAATCAGCGTGACCGCAACCGGGTAATGCGGAGGCAAGCGAACGGAGCCAAAACGAGACTGTGAGGCTCCGTTCTTTTTAGTAACTGGATTTACCTAGATAGTCCATTAGGCGGCTCTCTGAGCCTACGCGAGTCCTAATGGATTATCTGGGTTTAATCTGGATCCGACCTGGCGCTCTGACGAGGCGGGAGCGATATGACGTACAAGTGCACCATTTCTTCTTTTCGTAAAGGAGAATTTATCCCGACTCAAAAATTTAACTGGTTTTATTTTCGAATACAGTTTTCTCCCGAGATCCTCCGCTTTCCGGATTTCCAATCCATTGCTCCGGTCTTAGCGGCGCGACCCCCGTGAATCACACCTAATCTCTTTCCCTGTGCTTGACTCTTACGCGGTAAGTGAGCGTGGCCTTGCCGTCTGCGGGAACTGCTACCCTCCATTCCGCCATACCGGAGGCCACCTTGGCATGGGGCTGCGATTCCGACACCATCGTCCAGTCGCCCGGCACGGGTTCGCGCACAATCACCATCGCCGCTTCTTTCTTGGCATTCTTCAATACGATTTGATAAGCTGTTTCAAATACGCTGTAATGACGCTCCTCCCCGGCGAATTTCCGGAAATCCGTCTGCTTCCTGTCAGCGGTGACATCAAATACATCCCCTAGTTTCAGGCGGACAGGCTCATTCCGGGGCGTATGATCAATCTGATCTTCGCCCACAAACTGGACATTGCCTTGCGTATCGTTCTTGTAAACCCGGACTATCCCCCGGGGTAGTGGAATACCCAGCCCTTCGCCCTTGTTTTGAAATTCGACAAATACACTCGCCTTCAGCTTCTGACCGATATCACCATATTGGCCGGAATAATAGTAATTCGCGCCCATCAGTACAAACTCTTTACTGACGGCGATATTGGTTGCGGACATCAGCGCTACCTGCTTGGTTTGGTTCTCCGCCAATGTCGTGGGACGTTGCAGCGTATAGAGATGATATTCAAACAGTGACTCCTGTTTCATTTCCTCCACGTCGGCCATTTTTGCCGCAAAGGGCTTCATATTGCGCGACAGGGGCAGTTGCTGGCGTACCCTGTTCAAGTCACCGGCGACCAGTTGCAGCCTTGCATCCGGATAAGCCGCTCCACTCTGATTGGTCAATGTAACCCAGCCATTAAGATCAAGGTGATCATCGCGTTCATTCAATTCAGCCACATAATCGGCGCGCCATGACAGCCCCGCGGTCAAATAGGAAAGTTCAAGGTGCTGTTCGCCTGCAACAGGATTGATGAGCGAGACTACCAGGGTGGGTCTGTCGCGTAAATTCTTCGGCACGCCGGAGAACGCAAGGCGACCTGGAACCCCGGTCTCGATACGGTCCCCAAATTTGAGTACAGTACCCCCATTGGTCGCAAGAACAACGGCTGTTTCTCTTGTTTCCATACCGGTAGCCGGATTAGTGCGAATGACGGTTATCTCCTTGCCAAGATATTTTTCTAGTAGTTTCTCCGGGGTCAGCAGATCGAAATCAAAATTTTGCTCCAGCAACCGAAATCCGGCAGGATGAGTGAGGTTGCGCAATTGCGCTGTCTCGGGACGCATCTGGGCAGAGACTTCACGCCAGGCCAACCTGTTGAAATCACGTTCGAGTTTAATCTTGCGTGCCTCTTTCACCAACGCCAGATTGTCATTGTAAATGGTAATCCCTACTTCTTTCTGCTCCGAGGCGTTTGTTACTTTCTCATCTTTCTGACCTTCAGGGGCTGCAATGCTATGGGGAGAGAGCATTATCAGGCTCGCTGCCAACATGTTCGTCAATGCTTTCATTATTTTATTTCCACATCTGACGGGTTCATTTGACCTCGGTAGCCTTGCGCGATGCGGTAATATATTTTGCGCAGCGGCTTGCCGTCCCGCAGAATCGTCTGCTCCTGAATCGGACCAGGCTGCACCAGCATCGGACTAATCTCGTTGTCTTGCCGGTTACGCTCAAGCTCTTTGGGGATCATGCCCACCAGAATAATCGGCCGGTTGGTCGGTGGCTCCAATGGATACCAAAAATCGTACATGGCGGCCTTGTCGCCAAACAGATTTCGCGAGCGTATATCCATCGGCACACCATTCTCGCTCTTGTTGTAAAAAGCTAAGGAAGTTGCCACCGACCACCGGCTCATGCCCACTACTATCGGCTTCTGCCCGGTCTGGTGTTGAACCGCCTCTACAATCTGCTCGACTTCGTGGGTTGCTTCGCGCCAGAAATAGTGCTCGCTAAAACCTACATAGGGAATACCTGGAATGCCAAGTACTACATAATGCAGCGCGAACGCATAGAGGAACAGGAAAATCGCGATGGTAGGTTTCCAGGCCGCTCTCACCCTGCTTGCAACAGCATGCAGATCACCGGTCTGGCCCATCATCCATGCCATGGTTGGCAGGAGTGCAAGCCATACTGGCCCGGTCCAATGAAACTTCGGTGCGCCAAACAGGCTGAGCGCGAAAAACACCGCCAGCGGCACGCCCGTGAATACCCGCACGAACAGGCGCCGCCTCTCCGCGCAGCGATCGGGATGGTTATCGCGCGCTGCCCACAGCGCCATTGCCGCCGCCGCCAGCCCTACCGGGGTCAACATCAGCAGCATGTGAAGAAACAGCCAGTGCAAAGAGAATTTGTTGCCTATTCCAGTGGCTCTCTCCGATTGGAATAAAATCGAGACCCAGTCGTGTTCCATATTCCAGATAATGACAGGCGAAAACATCAGCAGGGCAAGCGTGGCGGCGAGGTATGGCTGCGGACGGCGCAGCCAGCGGCGCGAGGCGGGATCGAGAACAACAAACAGCAGCGCCGCCGGCCCGAGCAGGCCCAGGGTATATTTGGAGAGGATGCCCAGGCCGAAAGCGATCCCGATGCCGAGCCAAGCCCACTTGCCATCCGCCAGCAACGCCCGTTCAATATAGTATAGCGTGGCGGCCCAGGCGGCCATCAGCGGTGCATCCGCTGTCATCAACATACCCGGGACAAAGCCAAACGGCAATATGGTCAACAGCAGGACTGCACGCATGCCAGTCGTTTTATCGTACAGGTTGCGCGCCAACGCATATAAATAGCCCATTGCGATCAAGCCGCAAATGAACGCACCGATGCGAACACCGAGTTCATTATCGCCTGCGATGGCGGTACCCAGCCAGATCAGCCATGCCACCATGGGCGGATGATCCAGGAAGCTCAGGTCCATGTGCTGGGCGTAATTCCAGTAATAGGCTTCATCGGGAATCAGCTGTGCCTGGCCCAGATAGATCAGGCGCAGCAGTACGGCAAAGGCGACAATGCCGAGCGAGGCGACCCGCCAGCGCACATCTTCCGACGGAGGGTTCTGCCTGACGGGAAATACGTAGAAGGCGGAACCGAGATAATTAATGGCGGCCGTGGCGGCAATCGCGGGAAAAATCGCCAGCATGGAGGGCACATGCCAGCCATAAACCAATAATGCAAGCACACCGCCGCGCATCAGCAAGGCGAATATGCCTACTGTCAGGAAGCGGCCAAAATGGCGCCATCGCAGAAAACCCGCATGGTGGGGCCGGAACGACCATTTCGAGTTGAGCGAATAATTCACCGCAGCGGCAGCAAAGAAGCTCATGATATGCGCCAGCGCGAGACCGGCGCCACGACTCATGAGCCATTGGAACAGCAGCGCATCGATAACGACACCAAACATCCCGACTGCCGCAAACCGGCTGGCCGTGCCGAAGGAAACCGTGCCGCCAGCCAGCGTCATCAGGCGTTGCAGATAGGTCCATTGATGATGGAAGGACAGCTTGGACGTACCGTGCGTGCGATCGCGAAAGCAGATGGGCACTTCCACGACTCTAAGTTTACCCTGCCCTGCTACCAGCAATTCGAGCAGGATTTTGTACCCCTGAGCGCGCGCGGCGATCGTGGCCGCCAGCTCCCGCCGGAAAGCAAAAAATCCAGAGGTCGCGTCGTTCACATCACAGATGGGAAGGGCGAACCAACCGCCCAGGCGTGACAGCCATTGTCGATGCAGCGGCCATCCCTCAGTGCTGCCACCCGCTACGTAGCGGCTGCCAACGGCCACGTCATGGCTGCCGCCAAGTACCGGGGCCACCAGCGCAGGCAACCGTTCAGGCGGATGGCTCAGGTCTGCATCCATCACGACGATGACATCACCGCGCGCCAGCGCCACACCGGCCAGAATCGAGCCTGTGAGATCCGGCTTTTCCTGACGTTCAAGCAGCCGTACGTTCGCACGTTCCTCCCAGGCACGCACCTTGTCTGGCGTTCCGTCGCGCGAACCATCATCAACAAAAATGACCTCAAAACTATCGGGCGCCAGATCCAGTGCCAACAGGCGCGTCAATAATGGATCTATGTTATCTGCTTCGTTAAGCGTGGGGACCACCACGGAAAATCGTGTAGTGTTGGTTATAGCTGTATTGGACAGGCTACGTGACGTTGACGAGTGAGGATATAAAGATAGGAAATTAATGGTATCCGGCAATTTGGTTAAATACGTTCAGGTAAATGTGACTTTTCCGCGCGGGATCATTTGCAATTCTATTTTTTTTAAATGATCAAACAGTCGTTGGTGGTTCAACTGCCCGTCAGGGGCTCTACGATATCGACCATGGGAAGCGTAGCACAATTCTTTGACGAGAGTGAGGCTGGTATTGGTGCAAGTGGCTATCCAGATGGTCCCGGAAAATATCGCAATGTCCGCTCAGAGCGATCAATTGCATGAAGCGGCGCATCCCGGCGGGATCGTCTATCCGGGTCCGGGATCGTTTATCAGTAACAAGTCAAAAAATGACTGGCGCATGGATTTTAAATTTTGCGGTCGCATAATTCTTACGGTATGCTAATATTGGAATTGATTTAATTTTAATTAATCAACTTTAGGGAGGTACTAATGAAAAATATATTGAAATCGCTGCTGATACTCTCTGGGCTGTTCTTCTTTTCGCCGCATGCGGCAATGGCCGACAGTTACCCTGAGAAAGTGGGCGACAAGCTTGCGCATGGCGTTGCGAATACAGTCACCGGTTTTGTGGGAGAGGTCCCCAAGAACATCGTGTTAGCTAACAAGGAGAAAGGGCCTGCTTACGCAGCCACCGCTGGCTTGTTCACCGGCATTGTACATGGAATTGGACGCACCTTGACCGGCGTCGTCGATCTGGTGACGTTTATTATCCCCACCAAACCAATTATCTACCCTGACTATATCTGGAAAGAGTTCGACAAGGAAACACATTACCACCCTGATTGGAAATTGCAGTAATACGCCGTTTCAGCGCAGGCCTATCCGCTTGATTCCGTAAAAAAGGGGGAGCCTCCCGGCTCCCCTTTCTATTCTCCGGATATATGCTATTCAGATAATCAGATGTTGTCCGCGTCTGGACAGCGTTTATGGACGGCAATGAACCACGCTATCCCGCATTGGGAATTAACCAGGAAATGAACACCCGATTGCCGGGTTTGGGTTTAATAGCCCTGGCCGCCCATACCCGGATTGCCCATGCCCGGATTGCCAAGACCTGGAACGCCGGGAATTCCGGCGGGAGAAGCATCGCTGCCAAGCTTGTCTCTCCCAGACGCCAATTCCGCATTGATCCTTGCAGATGCCTCACGGTATCGAACTTGTTGAGCATTCGCGGCGTGTGAGATAGCCGTCGTGTCGGCGTTGGCTTCCCTGATCATGCACTGGTCGTAGGTCTGAAGCCGTTTCTGCCAGTCGTTAACCGCGGTGATGCTTCGATTAAGGCTATCGGCATTATTTGAGTTGACATTTGGCGCCTCGGGCATCGTGCCGCACCCGCTGGGTGACCAGCTTCCATTATTCAGACTGCCGGCGTTAGCGGCAAACGTAATAGCAAGCGTAATAGGAACAGCAAGAAAAATGACTCGTTTCATATATTTTCCTCTGTTGATTCAAATCGTTATACTTACAGGAACGATCTCTGTATGTTTACATCTTATGCCATAGCCTTCTCATACACCAGCATTTGCAAATAGCGTACTACGCATCCGATCAGACGTCGAGTCATGGGCGCGGATTTTCCATGGACCGTTGCCTCTGGTAACCTCTGGAAATTGCGCTACACTGTAGAGATTCCAGTTGGATTGCTGTTCAACCATTGCTTCAGGAACGACGATGACCGATATTCTCCAGACCAGGCTTGAGGCAATTGACGCTGATTGTGAAAGCACGATAAAAACCGAGGTTGATGAGCTCTACGACAATGCCTACTACGATGGTTCCAAATTTCATGTTCCCTCCCCTCAGGCAGCCGAGGCAATCTGGCTCAAGCTGATCGCCAGGAAGGAACATGAATTTATCCAGGAAATGGATCAAACTCTAAAGCCGGGCGCCACCACCTTGAGCAAGGAAGCCGCATCCAATATTGAGAGAATGATTGATGCCATGTTTGCAGACGCCCGGTATGTGGAACGAATGCAGGCGTTCTATCAGGAAGTGACCCGAAAAGCGCTGCTACATGACCCGTCCTTCGAGATGGAAGCCAGAAGGCTGGATCTTCTCGATGCCACGTATCGCACGGGCGTCATCGACGCGCTGCGCAAGGTCCGGCATAATATCCATGTAAAATTGGAGTCATATAAACAGCCCGCAGCGCCGACAGAATCTGACTTTTTCTCTCAATGGCGGCAATATTCCAGCCTGAATCCATGGAGAGCCATTTTTACGATCGTCTTGTTAAGTTTGACTTCGTACCTTATCGCCTTTATCGTTGCAAGCGAGACATTCCAGGCATTTCTGGAACGCTATGGCTGGTCCGGCGGAACCGGCCTGTAATTAAGTCGTAAATAAAAATATGCTGATGAATAATATTAAGCCAATATTATACAGGATGGATAAAGTGTAGCGTAGCCCGTCAAATCATCCAAGCCAATTGACCGGATTCCGAGGAGGACAAAGAAACCTTTCTTGCGCGGCTTAACGGATGTGTCACGATGCTGAAACAAGTCAAACGATTCGCTTCGCCCCGCCCTAAATCTCCAGCCACTCGTCAAGTTGCGGACGCAATTCCTCGAATGAGCGGTATCCAGAAGTGAGCGGGCTGTAACCTGCTGCGTTCTGCATGACCACCGTCGGGAAACCGTGCACACCCCACTGACGTGCTTTGTTAAAGTGGTCCAGGGTCCGTTTCTTTGCTGTATCGGATTCGAATATCTCCAGGAAACGCTGCGCATTCAGTCTCACATTGGCAGCGAGCTGCATTAGCACAGCAGCGTTTGTCACATCCAGCTGTTCAACATAAAAAGCGGACTGCACCGCCTTGAAGAACGGAAAAATGACTTTAGGGTTGATGCTGGACACCACGACCACACCACGGCTGGCGGGTTCGGTATCGTAAATGAATCCCTCCGGCATCGCGCCCTCGAAACAGAACGGCTGCCCTGTCGTGCGCTGCACCGTCCGCCAATGACGCAGTATTTCTTCACGTTGCGTCGAAGTCATAGGGTCTTTTGTCCCCGGCCGCAAGCCACCCAGCAATAACTCCACTTTCAGACGTCCACCATACTCATGCCGGATCGTCTCGATTACCGGCGCGAAACCCCAGCACCAGGAGCACATGGGGTCGGCGATATACCAGAGGATTTTTTCGCTCATCTCAAATCCGGCTGAATGAATTTATCAAAAGGATGATGGTCAAGTGGCGAAGGACGCGCACCCAGCTGAAAATGGGTGGTCAACTGCTGAATTCAGTCGGATACTTTCTGTCAGGCGATTATATTCACTTATGAAGAAAGTATAGCCATACCCACTATTCCCGGGCGGTATTTAAATGAGCGGAATATCATGGGCTGACCCGCCCTGTTCCACTACACGAAACTACGCAGCGGCGCGCGAGGCTTTCTTGCGTTCGTGTTCCTGCAGGAAGCGCTTGCGGATACGAATGGTTTTCGGAGTAATCTCCACCAGTTCATCGTCGGCGATAAATTCGATTGCGGATTCGAGCGTGAGTTGAATTGGCGGGGTCAGGGTGACGGCTTCGTCGGTCCCCGACGCGCGTATGTTGGTGAGTTGCTTGCCCTTGATCGGGTTTACTACCAGATCGTTATCGCGGCTGTGAATGCCGATCACCATTCCCTCATAGAGACGATCGCCAGGACTGACGAACATGCGGCCGCGCTCTTGCAATTTCCATAGGGCGTAGGCGACAGCTTCCCCCTGCTCGGCGGAAATCAGCACGCCATTCCGGCGGGCGGCGATTTCCGGCCGCATGGGCGCATATTCATCGAATACATGGCTCATGAGTCCCGTGCCACGCGTCATGGTCATGAAGTCGGATTGAAAGCCGATCAGGCCGCGCGCAGGAACGCGGTAATCCAGCCTTACTCGTCCGCGCTCGTCCGAAACCATGTCCTGCAAATCGCCACGGCGCGCGCCCAACGCCTCCATTACCGCGCCCTGATGCGTCTCTTCCACATCCACCGTGAGCATCTCGAACGGCTCGCATTTGACGCCGTCAATTTCCCGGACCACCACGTGCGGACGCGATACCGCAAGCTCATAACCTTCGCGCCGCATACTTTCGAGCAAAATCGTGAGATGCAATTCCCCCCGCCCGGAAACCAGGAATGAATCCGTATCGTCAGTATCCTCCAGCTTCATCGCAACATTCGTGAGGAGTTCCTTTTCAAGGCGCTCACGCAACTGTCGGCTGGTGACAAACTTGCCTTCCTTCCCGGCAAAAGGCGATGTATTCACCTGGAAATTCATTGTCAGGGTGGGCTCGTCCACCGCATGCATCGGCAGCGCTTCCGGCTGGTTGATATCGGCCAGTGTAACGCCGATACTGAGTTCTTCAATGCCATTGATCAGAACAATGTCGCCTACCAGCGCCTCATCCAGCTGAACTCGCTCGATGCCGCGAAAACCCAGTACCTGGTTAACCTTGGCTTTCTTCGGCGTGCTGTTTCCCGCCAACACCATTATTTCCTGGCCAGGCTTGAGTCGGCCGCGGGTAATGCGCCCGATGCCAATGCGGCCGACGAAACTGGAATAATCCAGCGCCGCAATCTGCAGTTGCAATGGTTCGTCAGAATTGCCGACCGGTGCGTGAACATGCTTGAGTATGGTATCGAACAATGGACGCATGTCGGCGCTGGGCTGTTTCAAGTCCATCATGGCATAACCGTTGAGGGCCGAGGCATAAACCACAGGAAAATCCAGCTGCTCCTCGTTAGCGCCCAGCTTGTCGAACAAATCGAAGGTATGATTGACCACCCAGTCGGGACGCGCGCCTGGGCGATCAACCTTGTTAACCACCACGATGGGGCGCAGCCCCAGCGCCAGCGCCTTCTTGGTCACGAAGCGAGTCTGTGGCATCGGTCCTTCGACTGCATCCACCAATAACAACACGCCATCCACCATGGACAGTACCCGCTCCACCTCTCCACCAAAATCCGCATGGCCAGGAGTATCCACGATGTTGATATGCACCCCCTCGTAATCCACCGCGCAGTTCTTGGCGAGTATGGTGATGCCGCGCTCGCGCTCGATATCGCTGGAATCCATCACCCGCTCGGCGATGTGCTGGTGCGCGGCGAAAGAACCCGCCTGATGCAGCAGCTTGTCCACCAGGGTGGTCTTGCCGTGATCGACGTGGGCGATGATAGCGATATTGCGAATGGAACGTGACATAGGTAAATCCTGGAACGGCAAAAGGGCCAGTATTATATCAGATAGCTGAAGGGCTCGCCCGCGTCATATGTGTCGGATGCAGGTCCCAGCGCCCAGCTTCCATACAACTCAAAACCCGAATGAACAAAACCCCGGATAAACCGGGGTTTTACCGAGCGAATTGCCACCACTCCCTTTCGTTCAAGCTTATGCCATCCCGTGACCGCTCTTGGCCGCCCTGCTCTTTCTTTTCTCACTGGGACGCGGGGCTGGCTTCTTTCTGAGTCCTGGTAGGACCGGTGATCGAAATACCCTTGCGGAGGACACGCATGTCGATGTGATCATCGACTTTTTCCAAATCATCCGTCGACCTGAACGCACCAGCCTTTGCGCGATAGTCGATGATTGCCTTCGCTGTGGCGGGAGAGATACCTGGAAGAGTCTGAAGCTCAGCCTGGGTAGCGGTGTTGATGTTGACGAATGCGCCGACTGCACCGGGAAACGCTAACATCGTGACAAGGGCAATAAACAATTTTTTCATGATTTTCCTTTATATTAAAAAGCGGCGAGCAATACAAAACTCCCATAATGGGCTGTGACCTGGCGGGGGCAAA
>JBOIFK010000155.1:0-4967 GCA_050741585.1 Nitrosospira sp. | reverse complement strand
GAACAAGGCTACTCCGTAAAACAGATTGAAGCAGTCATTGCAAAGTGCCCCCAATTTTTGAACGAAATTCCTCAACGCCTTGCCGCCATCCGCGCGTTTTCTGCTTTGCCCGAAGCTGAAAGCCTTGCTGCCGCAAATAAACGGGTGAGCAATATTTTGAAGAAGATTGAAAGTGAAATCAGCGGCCCGGTAAATGTTGAGCTGCTGCAAGAACCTGCCGAGCAGGCGCTGCATGCTGTGCTCAATACGGTAATGCCAAAAGCTGATACCGCTTTTAAGCTGCGAGAATTCAGCTCAGCTCTGCAGGAACTTGCGGCATTGAAAGTGCCCGTCGATACATTTTTTGACCAGGTCATGGTCAATACTGAAGATGCTGTTTTACGCGCCAATCGTCTCGCCCTCCTGGCCCAGTTGCAGCAGGTCATGAATCGCGTGGCCGATATTTCCAAGTTGGCTTAGCATGAAGCTGATCATCCTCGACCGCGACGGCGTCATTAATTATGGCAGTGCCGCTTGCATTAAGACGCCGGATGAATGGAAGCCCATTCCCGGCAGCCTGGAAGCAATTGCACACCTCACCCAGATGGGTTATCGGGTAGTGGTCGCCACCAATCAGTCCGGCATTGGACGGGGGCTGCTGGACATGGCGGCGCTCAATGCCATTAATGACAAGATGTGGAAAGCGGTGAACCAGGCGGGCGGCCGCATTGACGCCATGTTTTTCTGTCCTCATACCAACACGGACAAATGCGATTGTCGCAAGCCCGCGACCGGAATGTTCAAGGAAATCGCGCAGCGCTTTGGTCTGGAATTAAACGACGTGCCGGCAATCGGCGACTCATTGCGTGATTTACAAGCCGCAGCCGCAGCGGGCGCGATCCCGGTTCTGGTGCTGACCGGAAAAGGCAAGAAAACGAGAGCAGAGGGCGGGCTGCCGGAAAATACCAGAATATTCTCTGATCTCACGGCAGCCGTCGCCGCTCTGGCGGAATGAGCATGATTCTAGCCGTATTACGCTCGACGCTATATAGTCTATTGCAGATCATCATTACGCCACTTTACGCGGTCATGGTATTCGCCGCGTTTCCGCTATCGCCACTCAACCGCTATCGCATCACTTCCGGTTGGGCGCATCTGATGTTGTTTTTGCTCCGCGTTGTTTGTGGTATCCGTTATCGCGTGACAGGGGCGGAACATATTCCCCAGGCACCGAGCATCGTATTATCCAAACATCAATCTGCGTGGGAAACACTCGCGTTTCAGCGAATTTTTCCGCCTCAGGTGTGGGTGCTTAAGAAAGAACTGTTGCGTGTTCCGTTCTTCGGCTGGGGATTGGCAATGACCAGTCCCATCGCAATCGATCGCAGCTCAGGAAAGGCGGCACTGAAACAGATCGTCGAGCAAGGAAAAGACCGGCTTAGACAGGGATTCTGGATAGTCATTTTTCCGGAGGGCACACGCATTGCGCCCGGGAAAAAAGGTAAATACCGCATTGGTGGCGCGTGGCTTGCGACACATACCGCAGTGCCGGTGATACCGGTCGCACACAATGCAGGTGAGTTCTGGGGAAAAAATGCCTTCATCAAGCTGCCCGGTACGATTACAGTCAGTATTGGCGCCCCGATAGATCCTGCGGGAATGGAGCCTGATGACCTCAATGCCAGGGTGGAGGCATGGATCGAGGCAGAAATGGGCCGTATTGGAAATGGAGATCAGAGGAAATATGACGACAACAGAGAATTTATCTCAATCTCTGAAAAATAACCTGACAACGCTCGCAGGAGAAATTCGCCATATCAGCCTGAATGGCAAGGAAGTGACTTACGCTCTCAAGCGCTGCAGGCGGAGAACCATCGGCATGAAAATAGACGGTCGCGGCTTGACTGTTCGTGTTCCATCGAGAGAATCGCTGCGCTGGGTGGAATCGGTGTTGCAAAGCAAAGCCGATTGGGTGGTAAAGAAACTGGATGAATGGGAGAACAGGCAATCCAGCACGCTGGTGTGGGAAGAAAATGCAATTTTTCCATTGTTGGGTGAACCTTGGCGGTTGGCAACAACAGCCAATGGAATGGTGCAAATGACTCGGACAACAACGGCAAGTTCCGCAGCTGAAGACAGGCAGTTGAAATTGCCACTCCCATCCGTGCTGACTACCCGGCAAATCGAAACCATCGTGATGGAATGGTATCGTAATCAAGCACTCGTATGTTTCGGCCAACGCATCGAGCTGTATGCGGATAAACTCGGTGTTGCGCTGCCACGATTGCGGCTATCGCAGGCCAGAACCCAGTGGGGTAGTTGTAATATGCGTGGGGTTGTCCATCTCAACTGGCGGTTGATTCAATTACCGCTCGATCTGGTGGATTACGTGGTCGCCCACGAATTATCTCACCTCATCGAAATGAATCACTCGCCGATGTTCTGGCAAACGGTGGAACGTGTCTACCCGGGCTATAAGGCAGCGAGGAAAGAATTGAAGCAGCTTGGATGACGGCGATATTCGCACCGGGGAAGATCGGCCCCTTCTTCTACAATACTTTCCTTAATTGGTGGAACGCCTGACTCATTTCGCCTTGGTGGATATAAGTCACTTTGATTGCTTACCGCAGGCTTTCCAGGGTAAAAGTCGAATTTTTGCAAGCCTTTAAGCCATCGGCAGAAAAGTATCCCGGCACAGAATTCAGTTAGGATGTTAGTTGGAGCTCCATTCATTTTCAGCGCGGCGCGATGACCCACAAGGGTTTCATTTGAGCCACTTAACTTTCACCGTTACTGTAAGTTCCGGTACCAACTTTAGGATTTGGGATTATGTTAGTATTTCCAATTTACTTTTCCGGATCATCTCATGCGCATCCTCTGCATTGCGTCCATGTTAGTCTTGCTTAGCACCTGCGGCCTGAAGGCGCCTCTCTATCTTCCGCAAGAGCAATCCCCCCAGCAATCGCCACAATCGCAACCGTCGCAAGGTGAAGAGAAAAAGAAGTGAACGGTTTTCCACCGTTTGATTATCGCAGTGCCCGGCTGTATGGCGAATCGGTTCGGCTGGATCGCATCGCCGGGGAATTCGGCACACCTTGTTATGTGTACTCACGTGCGGCGCTTGTTGCCGCATATAGGGAATTCGACGCCGCTTTTGCCGGGCGCGACCATCTGGTGTGCTATGCGGTCAAAGCCAATTCCAACTTGGCTATCCTCAATTTATTTGCCCGTCTCGGCAGCGGCTTCGACATTGTTTCCGGCGGTGAACTGCAACGGGTAATAAAAGCGGGAGGCGACCCGCAGAAGGTTGTATTTTCCGGAGTGGGCAAGCGACCCGACGAAATGTGGGCAGCGCTTGCCGCGGGCATCCTCTGTTTTAACGTCGAATCGGAAGCAGAATTGACCGTATTGAATCGGGTAGCGGGTGAGATGAACAAAATCGCGCCGGTGAGCCTGCGGGTTAATCCGGATGTCGACGCAAAAACGCACCCTTATATTTCTACTGGCCTTAAGGAAAATAAATTTGGCATACCCTTCGACCAGGCGGAGAAGCTGTATGCGTCTTCTCGACAGTTTGCCAATGTGCGCGTTACGGGACTCGATTGCCACATCGGCTCGCAATTGATCGAACTCGATCCATTTGTCGAGGCCTGCGGGAAAATACTTGGCCTGCTGGATCGTATCGAAACACAAGGATTACAAATCGATCATCTGGATTTGGGTGGGGGACTGGGAATACGTTATTCTCAGGAAAGCCCTCCATCGGCCCGAGATTATGTCGCAGGTTTGTGCAAAGGGATCGGTCGTCGCAACCAACGCATCCTGATAGAGCCGGGTCGCGCGCTGGTGGGAAATGCCGGCATATTGCTGACGCGTGTCGAATATCTCAAATACACCCCGCATCGGGATTTTGCCATCGTGGACGCTGCCATGAATGATTTGATGCGCCCGGCCCTATATGACGCTTACCATGAAATCCTTCCGGTCACCGCTAATCAAGGGAACGCTAAAACTTATCAGATTGTCGGCCCTGTTTGCGAAACAGGCGACTTTCTGGGACACGACCGAAAGCTAGCGCTGTCTCAGGGGGATCTGCTCGCTATCATGTCCGCCGGTGCATATGGCATGAGCATGAGTTCAAATTACAATACTCGCGCTCGTGCCGCCGAGGTAATGGTGGATGGCGACCAGGTTCATCTTATTCGCGAACGTGAGTCTGTGGATCTATTGGCCGCCGGCGAGAAAATGCTGCCTTGATTGGTTGACAATGGGTCGGAAACCCGGGATGGCTGAATCAGACAAAATCGAGGAGTTGGATTTAACAGGAAATGTTTCTGGCCATCCTATATCAGAAATATCGTAGCAAGTCCGAGGAAAATAAAAAAACCCCCACTGTCGGTAACGGCGGTAATCATCACGCTAGAGCCTGCCGCCGGGTCACGCCCAAGTTTATGAAGAGTCAAGGGGATCAGCACGCCCAGCAATGCCGCCAGGAGCAAATTCAATATCATTGCCAATGTCATCACCAGGCCAAGAGAAATACTACGGTAAATGAAGAAGGCGAATAGCCCAACGATACTGCCCCACACCAGACCATTCACGGCGCTCACGCCAATTTCCTTGGCGAAAAGCTTGCGCGCATTGCCTGCATTGAGTTGACCCAGAGCGAGCGCGCGCACGATCATCGTAATCGTCTGGTTGCCGGAATTGCCGCCGATACCGGCAATGATCGGCATCAGTGCCGCCAGTGCGACCAGTTTCTCGATTGAATCTTCAAATATGCCAATCACGCGTGATGCGACAAATGCAGTTACCAGGTTAATAGCCAGCCAAGTCCAGCGGTTCTTCAGGCTTTTCCATATTGGCGCAAACAAATCTTCTTCTTCCCGCAATCCAGCCAGATTTAAAGCTTCGCTTTCTGACTGCTCGCGGATAAAATCCATCACCGCATTGACGGTCACGCGCCCTACCAGTTTGTCTTCCGCATT
>JBOIFK010000154.1:0-3748 GCA_050741585.1 Nitrosospira sp. | reverse complement strand
TTTGGATATCTGCTATTTGCATACTTCTACCTGGCATCTCAAACCGAACAGGATTGGCCGCCGGAGGGCTTGCCCAGCCTGCTGATGCCGGCAATAAACACGGCGATCCTGCTCGCCAGCAGTATTTTCGTTTGGGCCAGCGAATATTGCATCCGGCAAAAGCAGATGCGATGGAGCATTGCCGCCATGGCACTGGCCATCGCGCTTGGTGCCGGTTTCGTTGTGATTCAACTCATTGAATGGGATACGAGAACCTACGATATGACCTCGACCCTTTATGGGTCTCTGTACTTCACGATCACCGGATTTCATATGGGCCACGTTGTCATAGGATTATTCGTCCTGTTGCTCCTGCTGGTCTGGACGTCACTCGGTTATTTTGATGAAAGACGTTATGCGGCGGTCACAATTGGAGGGGTATATTGGCACTTCGTCGACGTGGTATGGCTATTTGTTTTCACGGCCCTGTACATCTTCCCCTATCTCTATTGAGAAACAAAATGAGCTTTGTCCCGAAACAGAACGCCTCCGCGGAACATCGCACCCTTTACCATGGCCGGAGGAACACACGCAGAATTTTGCTGGGATTGTTCGGCGCGCCTGCTGCGTGGGTAGCCCAGATGTCTTTAAGCGAGCCGATTGCGGCATATGCCTGCTATCCATACCAAGTCCCGCTTTCCGCACCTCTCTGGGTCGATTTGCCGGCAATACTTGCAATAATCAGCCTGGTATGTTTAGCGGCTGGCCTGCTCTCCGGGTACGTGGCATGGACTTCGTGGCGGCGAACAGGGCATCAGTCGGCGAGAGGCGGGAGTGAGGAGCATGTCATCGAAGCTGATGAAGAGCCTTCACGATTTTTAGCAGTGGTAGCGATGATGTCGAGTTTCATGTTTATCGTCGCAATCGTATTTACCGGCTGTGCAATTTTATTGGTGTCGCCGTGTAGCACTTGGACTTGACTCGGACGACATCACCTGAATCCGGTAGTTAATCGAATGTTCAATACTTTTTATTCGCTCTTCAGCTCGGCACCATACTCGCCCAGACTTCTTGCACCGCCTGCTCCAATTTCTGGCCGGTTCGCTGGACGGCGACACGCTCCATGCCGTCTGCTACCGCATTAGGAACAGGAGTTCCATTCATGGGTTCTGTTAATCGAATGGTAATCAAGGGCGCAGAGTGTTTAGGGATTGCCATGCTGGTGATTGCCTCACATGGCTACCCTGCTGATCCTGCCATGGTGGCCCGTGGCGCATATCTCGCCAAGGCTGCGGACTGTGTAAGCTGTCATACTGCCGGGCCACACCATCCGCCTTTTGCTGGCGGATTGCCCATCAATTCACCGTTCGGAATCATTTACTCGACGAATATCACGCCCGATCCAGTCACCGGCATTGGGCAATACAGTTACAGCGATTTTAGCCGCGCAGTCCGGGAGGGCATCGCGAAGGATGGCAGGCGTCTTTATCCGGCAATGCCATACGCCTCTTTCACAGCGATACTGGACGATGACATTCAGGCGTTATATGCCTTTTTCATGAACGGCGTGGAGCCTGTCAACCACAAGCCGCCACAGACCAGATTGCCGTTTCCTTTCAATCAACGCTGGACGCTCCAATTCTGGGACGCCGCATTCGTGAATCACGCGCGTTATAAACCGCGTGCAGACCGCGATGAACAGTGGAATCGCGGAGCTTATCTGGTGCAGTCTCTTGGCCATTGTGGCGCCTGTCATACTCCGCGCGGCCTTGCCTATCAGGAGAAAGCCTATTCGGAATTATCGTCCGAGTACTTGAGCGGCGCCGTGGTAGACAACTGGTTTGCCGCGAACCTGACCGGAAACCGCGCGTCTGGCCTCGGCAGATGGTCCGAAGCAGAAATCTCCACATTCCTGGAAACCGGTCATAGCAGTCATGCAGTCGCGTTTGGCAGTATGGTCACAGTTATCGAAAATAGTACGCAGCATTTACGGAAAGAAGATTTGAACGCCATTGCGCGTTACCTCAAATCGCTTCCACCCCGGAAGGGAAAGACTTCCTACAAGCCTGTTACCCCGCTAGCCGCCATGTTAATCTCGACTAAGACCGGCATTGTGACCGGCCCATTCGAGCGTCCCGGTGCAGGTTTATATGAAGGATTCTGCGTTAAATGCCATCAAGATGGCGGGACAGGCAAATCCCCGAAAATTCCGCGACTCGCTGGCAGCCCAATGGTTCTCTCCGAAAATGCCTTGTCCCTGATTCGGCTCATGCTGGAAGGCGGAAAAGGTCCGGTGACAAAAAATGGACCAGAACCCAAAGAAATGCCAAGCTATGCAAAAAAATTTACTGATCGTGAGATCGCCGATGTCCTTACCTTCGTCCGCAATAGCTGGGGCAATAAGGCATCTGCGGTAACGCCACGAGACGTGTCGTCCGTACGAAAGATATTACAAAATGATTTATATTGAGACAGGAATGGCAGACGTAAAATAGACAAGCAGGGCTCGCCGCACTAAAAACCAGGTTTAATCATCCGGAGAAAAACAGCATGGACGAGAAAACGAAACCACACATGGTCGGCATCAATCACATCGCGCTTGAGGTCGGGGATATCGAGGAGGCGCTGGCCTTTTATGCTCGCCTTTTTACATTCAAATTGCGGGGGCGCGACCAGCGCGCCGCCTTCATCGACATGGGCGATCAGTTCATCGCGCTGACCCAAGGACGATCACAGAGCGCGGACGACGACCGGCATTTTGGCCTCGTCGTCGATGACCGTTCTCACGTAAGGGAACTCGCCGAAGCGGCGGGGGCGAAAATGCTGGAAGGCAACACGCTGGACTTTCTCGATCCGTGGGGCAACCGTATTCAGGTCGTCGAATACCGCGATCTACAATTCACTAAGACGCCAGCGGTACTGAAGTTTATGGGGTTCGACCTCGAAAAGAGCGAAGAGGCCAAAGCGGAGCTGCGCAAGAAAGGTATCGAGCCGTAGGGCAGCCCGTACAGAAGTGAGTAAGGGCCGATTTCAGCCATTAGTCAGTTATCCTGGGTGGTGAGTCGGCTTTGGGAAATCAGCTTTGTCAGCCGGGTTGTTCGCGCCGCAGAAGTTTCCGGGGCAGCAACTCTTTTCGAATCACGATCAGCACGCCGATCGCACTCATCATCGCTCCATGAATCCAGAGAATGATTCCGCCGATCTGCTGGTCCGCTATTGCGCTGATGCCGCCGATAGCGCGACCACAAATGGTATAAATCGGGTAGAGCTCTCGTGACGCGAAAAAGATCATTGCGCCAATCACGATTTGCGGTGGAATGACGGCAAGCATCATGGCGATACGGGTCCCTGGCGACAAGCGAATCGAATATATGGAACGGGGACGAAGAACAAGACCCCAAAAAATCAACCCATTGATAAGCATGCTCCAGTTCATCAGTCGATACAAACGCCAGTCGATCATCGCCGTAAAGTGGATGGAGGGCACCAGCCAGAAACCAATAAGGCCGATAAACAGTGCGACGGCCACAATGGGTTGGCATAAAATGCGTGCCAGATATTGAACCGGTTTCCAACTGGCTATCTGGCGGGAGAATTGCCTCAGTCTCTCAGGGCTGCCTGCTCGAAGCGTGGATAATGGGCGACTTAATATAATGAAAAAAGGCCCGAGGTGATGCAATACCAGATGCTGAAGCCGATGAATGAAGAACTGATGCTCGGAGTAATAATCGAATTGTGTGTGCGAAACCAGATAGATGGACCCCAGCCC
>JBOIFK010000153.1:0-1509 GCA_050741585.1 Nitrosospira sp. | reverse complement strand
GAGGAGCTCGCCTTTAAGGTCGGATACTTTCATGATCGCCCGTCACGTTGAATTTTTCGCAGGACACTAAAATTATTAGTATACTCCGCTCATATGAGCGTGAATGTTTGCAATCGTACAGAGTTTCGTGATCAGGTAAGTATATTTTTTATTTTGGTGCGGCCCTGGCGCGCGCAGCAATTCTGGCCCCTTATTTTCGCCAAATTTATGATGGAGGTGTAATGAAAACAAGGATTTTGCTTTATTTGGGAATGCTAGTCATGGTTCCAGCACTCTCGGGTTGCTGGCTGCTTGCAGCGGGAGGCGCGGGCGCGTATGGCGGCTACAAGGCGAAGGAGGAAGGTTATACGCTGCAGAAGCCGGTCACAAAAGAGAAGCCGGACAGCCAGAAAAGGGATTAGACAGAAAGACCCGGCATGGCGGGTTCTTTACAGGACGTTGGCGGCAAAGGCGTCCGGCTGGCCCATATATCGCCTTTTTTTCGGCCAGGAGATAGCTGCCCACCCTTAAAAACCTCAAACCAGGGTATATTGTTTTCACGTGCGATTCACCATGCAGCAGCCCATGCTTCAAACTCCTCCGCCACCATGGGCTTCGCATATAGATACCCCTGGCCTTCCTTGCATAAGACGCTTTGCAGAAACGCTGCTTGTGCTTCGGTTTCTATGCCTTCGGCGATGATCCGCAAGCCGAGGCTGAGTCCCATGGCCACAATGGCAGCGGCAATGGCTTCAGCATCGGCATTGCCCGGCAGGTCGTGCACGAAGGATTGATCGATCTTGAGGCGCCCGACAGTAAACTGCCGCAGGTATGCGAGGCTGGAGTAGCCAGTACCAAAATCATCAATGGCCACCTTTACTCCAAGAGCCTCCAGCTCCCGCAATTTCTGTACGGTGGATTCGACCCCCTGCATCACCACGCTCTCGGTGACTTCGAGTTCCAGGCTGTGTGGCGAGATGCCGGATTCATTGAGCGCGCGCTCTACGATTCTTACGAAGTCGCTTTGGCGAAACTGTATAGCTGAGACGTTTACCGAGATGCATGCGTCCAGGATGTTACGGTCACGCCATCGCCGTGCCTGCCTGCAGGCCTCGACCAGAACCCACTCGCCGATCAGGAGAATCAATCCACTATCTTCCGCGATGGGAATAAAACGCGCCGGCGAAATCAATCCGTGCGTTGAATGCCGCCATCGCAAAAGCGCCTCCGCGCCGATGATGCGTGTGGTCGCAAGCTCTATCTGCGGTTGATAGACGATAAAGATTTCGCCGCGCTGAGCGGCACCACGCAAGTCGTGCTCAAGGCTGAGCCGCTCGATTGCTCGCGCCGTCATGTCGTCGGAATAGAATTGATATCGGTTGCGACCGGCTTCCTTTGCGCTATACATCGAGGCATCCGCATTGCGTAACAAGACGTTGGGCTGCGTGCCATTATCCGGATAGATGCAAATGCCGACGCTGGCGGTCACAAGCAACTCATGCCCTTCGATCCCATATGGCTGAGATAGTG
>JBOIFK010000152.1:0-11467 GCA_050741585.1 Nitrosospira sp. | reverse complement strand
TTGCATCGCAACGCAATCGCCCTGCCTTCTCGTCCTCGCGGCTGAAGCCGCTCATCGCCAGGAACGCATCGTTGGCTTCGGTAATCTGTCCTTCGGCATTCAGGAAAATGATGCCGACCGTATCGATTTGAAGCGCGCGGCGAAAGCGCTCCTCGCTCTCGCGCAATGCTTCTTCGGTTTTCTTGCGCGTTTGTACATGCGCGGTAACATCGATGCCGTACCCCAGGACGCTTCGGCAAGTACCATCGTCGTCAAACAGGGGCAGGTAAAAAAGATTAATAAAGCGCTCCCCGGGCGCATCGCCGGGCTTATGGACGAGGGTGACCGGCAATTCGAATCCCATGAAAGGCTCGCCCGATGCCATCACGTCGACAAGCCGTTGCTGGTAGCCATTCTCCGCCGCCTCCGGAAGCGCTTCGAAGGCAGGACGGCCGATCAGTTCGCGGTGACCCACCAGTCGATAATACGCGTCGTTAGCAAACTCAAAAACGAATTCGGGCCCTTGAAGCACGTGCATGAACGACGGCGCGTTACGGAAGACTTCTTCCAGCAGCTGAATCCGCTTCGTCTGCATCGCCTCCTTCAAGCGGAGGCGTTTCGTTTCGAGCGCGCGCATGCGGATCAACTCGGTCGTCTCGTTTACCGTGACCAGCACGCCGCCCGGCGCGCCCGTTTCAATACCGCTGTCATCGAGAACAGGACTGTAAGTCAGTTTGAAGTAGGACTCCTCAGGTATGCCACTGCGATTAAGGATCAGCGGTTGATCATCGAAGATAAACGATTCCCGCCGCTGCATCACCCCTTCGCAGATCGGCGCGATAAAATCCATCACCTCGGGCCAGCACTCGCCTACCGGCTGGCCAAGGCCCCGAGGGTGTTTGGCGCCCATCAGGTCACGAAAGCTATTGTTGTAGATCTGTACAAGCGTTTGCCCCCACAGCAACACAGCAGCAGACGGGAGCATCAATACGGTATTGACCGCAAGCTTGAGATTAAGCGGCCATGACTGGATCGGGCCGAGCCCCGCTCCGGTCCAGTCATGGCGGTAAATGAGCTCGCCCATTTCGCTGCCGCGCAGCCAGGCCGGGACTTCAGACTGATCCATGGATAACCCTTTTCCGTTTTTGATTGGCGTTGCTGGCTCCGGCGCCCCCCGGCGGTGATGCCCGGCCAGCAAAAGGACATTTTGATTAATTCTTATTTAATTCCAGAATAGCATATATTTTGCGGCATCCGGGCTCGCCGTATGTCGTCCGCGGTGCCCACGGGCGATGTCCCCGCCTGAGGCAATGGTAATCGTCAGCGTTCAGTCGTATATTATTGGCTACGTGCACGAGCCGTCCGGTGAGTGCCTGCTTAGCCGTCGCACGTTCGCACGAATATTTATTGGCCTGAAGCGAATAGGGTTATACTCAAATACCGTCACGAAGACTTGGCGTTTGTTATTGTTTCGTCACGAATGACTGAAAGGGATCGCGATGATAGAAGAGAATGAGGAGAAGTTGCTGCGCTCTGTTGCCTTGCAAACCTCCAATACTATTCTCCTGGCGCGCCGGCGCGCCGAGCACGAGCTTGAACAGGCCAAAAAATCGCTGGAGGAGAGAGCAAGACGACTTGATCACTCCCTCTCAATCCTGCGCGCGACCATCGAATCCACCGCCGACGGAATCCTGGTGACCGACGAAGATGGCCTCGTCCTTCGCTTCAATGAGCTGTATCTGCGAATGTGGCCGATTCCCCGCGACGTCACGAATTTGAGCGAGCATCGGCAACTGCTGAAACACTGCTGCAAATCTTTGAAAGACCCGCAACAATTCCTGGAGCGAACGGCACAGATTTATACCTCCTGGCCGCCGGACAGCCACGATTTGCTGGAACTCGCCGATGGTCGGGTGTTTGAGCAGTTTTCCAAGATCCGGTCTTTCGACGGCCAGAATATCGGCCGCTTCTGGAATTTCAGGGATGTGACGGCGCGCAGGCATGCTGAAGAAGCGGTACGGGAAAGCAGCGAGCGCCTGCGCTTCATGGCGGAGTCCATGCCGCATAAAATATTTACCACCCGAGCTGACGGCGCCGTGGACTATTTCAATCAGCAATGGAGAGACTACACGGGGCACACCCTTGAGCAGATGGAAGAATGGGAATGGACAAAGCTTCTCCATCCTGACGATGTGAATGAACATATCAAGCACTGGCGCCACGCCCTGGTCACGGGTGAGCCATTGCAGATGGAGCATCGCTTCCGGCGTGCCGATGGCAACTATCGCTGGCATTTGACCCGGGCCCATGCCAAACGCAATGTCCAGGGAAATATCTCAATGTGGGTCGGTTCAAATACCGATATAGACACCATCAAGCGGGCGGACGAAGAGAAAAAACAGCTTCTTGAGAATGAACGGATCGCGCGAAACGAAGCCGAGCGGGCCAACCACATCAAGGATGAATTTCTCGCAACGCTATCTCACGAACTGAGAACACCGCTGAATGCGATTCTTGGGTGGTCCCAGCTTATTTTACAGGGAACAATGAGCAGGGAAGACATTCAGCGCGGTTTGGAAACGATCGAACGAAACGCGCGCGCGCAACATAAGCTTATCGAAGATCTTCTCGAAATGAGCAGCATTATCTCCGGAAAAATCAGGCTTGATGTGCAACGGCTGGATCTCGCCAGCATCGCCGAGGCGGCAATCGAGTCGGTCGCTCCGGCGGCGGAGGCCAAGGAAATCCGCCTGCGGAAAATCATCGATCCATCAGCCGGGCCGGTCTCGGGCGACCATAACCGGCTCCAGCAGATCATCTGGAACCTTCTTTCCAATGCGGTCAAATTTACACCCAAGGGCGGCCATATCGAGGTTATCGTTGAGCGTGTGGCTTCGCATCTCGAGATTACGGTAAAGGATTCCGGGCTGGGGATTAAACCCGAATTCCTGGCATACGTGTTTGATCGTTTCCGGCAGGCTGACTCTTCACTCACCCGTAATCACGGCGGACTCGGCCTGGGGCTTGCGATTGTGAAGCAACTCGTGGCACTCCACGGGGGAACGGTTCGCGCGGAAAGCGACGGCGAGGGGAAAGGAGCATCCTTTATCGTAAGCCTGCCGGTGGCCCCCGTCAGCAACAGAAAAGACCGCCCGCACCCGGGAGTGTCGGAACACGGCGCCTCCTCCCCCGCGAATGGAGAACAGGCCGCGCTCTCCGGCGTGACGGTGCTGGTTGTTGATGACGAGCCTGATTCCCGTGAGCTCATCAATGAAATATTGGCGCAATGCAAAGCCGACGTGATTACCGCCGCCGACGCGGTGGAAGGGCTGGAAATCCTGAAGAGCCACCGGCCGGATGTGATGATCAGCGACATCGGCATGCCGGGAAAGGACGGATACCAGTTTATTCGCGAAGTGAGGAATCTCTCGATCTCTCATGGAGGAGCGACTCCCGCCATTGCGCTGACCGCGTTTGCACGGTCTGAAGACCGGACCAGGGCAATGATTGCCGGTTATCAGGTGCACCTTTCCAAGCCTGTCGAATCACACGAACTGGTTGCCACTATCGGAAGCCTGACCAGATGGATGCGAACACCGAGGGTGTAGAAGAAACCGAGTCATCAGGAGTTACCCATGGCAATCCCAACCGAGCCGATTGGCAGTATCCCAAGGCCCCCTGAACTGATCGAGTCGCTTGCGCACACAGATCACATGGATCCGAAGCTCGATCCGCTCTACGAGATTGCGATTCGGGATACCATCGAGCGATTTGAAGCGACCGGTTCGCCGGTGGTTACCGATGGCGAGCAGAAAAAATACCATAATTTCTGGACCTACCCGGTGGATGGGCATCCGCACACGATTCCCGATGGCTTTACAATCCCATTCAAGGCCGGTCACAGCCGCCGGATGCCGCAATTACGATCCGGGCCGTTTCGTTATCGGATATACGCGGATCGCTACCTGGAAGCCGCCATGCGGCACACGCACGTCCCCGTCAAGCAGGCGATTATCTCGGCTTCCGCCTTGAGCCTCATGTATCCAGCCACCGAGATTCCCGGTTATTCGCGCGCGGAATTCATTGATGATCTGCTGCGCGAACATGAAACCGAGATTCGCCGCTGTCTTGACAAGGGGGCGCACAAGGTCCAGATTGACTTCACCGAAGGACGGCTGGCAATGAAGCTTGACCCTACCGGGAAGCTTCTCAACAGTTTTATCGATTTGAATAACCTGGCGCTCTCGCGCCTTACTTCCGAAGAATTGATGCGGATCGGAATCCATACGTGTCCCGGCAGCGACCGGGATTCGACACATAGCGCCGATGTCGATTATGCCGAGCTGCTGCCCAGCCTGTTCCATCTGAAAGCGGGCAATTTTTATATCGCACTGGCGGGCGAACCGGATTATGTGCGGGTGCTGAAGATCATCCGCGCCCATATGAAGCCGGATCAGCGGATTTTTATCGGGGTCGTCTCGCCCGTCGATCCGCACATCGAAAATCCGGAAGAAATCCGGGACCGCATACTTGAAGCGGCCAAGTACATTCCTGTCGACCAGCTGGGCACAACGGATGACTGCGGTTTCGCCCCTTTTTGCGATGATGCTTCCACGAGCCGTGACACGGCATTTGAAAAGATCCAGGCTCGCGTCATTGGCACCACGCTCGCGTCGAAAGTGTTGGCAGGCGGTTAATGCAACACTTTGATAGGATGGGTGGAGCATACCGCAACCCATTCGGTTGTTTCCATATCCCACCAAATTACCATCATGCTGGTATCCAGCCTTGTAGGATGGGTTGCACTACGCTCCACCCATCCTACTAAACCCTCAAATTGGGAATGGTAGATAGCCGCCTGGCATAACGTATCCGGTATGCCATTTGAGAATAGTAGATCGCTTAAGGCAGCGTAATCCGGCAATCCGCTCGCCGCGTGGCAAAATAAGAGCTTTTTATCAGTCCACTCAAAATATGCGCCGCTGGATTCTGACTGGAGTATCGGCTTGCCTAGTTGCCGTAATACTTGGCGCCCTGGGTGTTGGCGAACTTCTGACAGGTGCTGCTCCCACCGCCGTGGATTCCCTGGCCGACACGCTGTCAACCGATTTTCCGGTCGAGCCTGTGCAAATTTCCATCAATACCGGCTCCCGCGGCACGGATGCCAGGGTGCACGGCTGGCTGAGGCAGGGCGTGCGCGGGGGTGGCATGGTATTGCTGGTTCATTCGATCCGGAGCAACCGTGTCGAGATGCTGAGCCGTGCCAAGTTCCTGAATGCGCAGGGATATAGCGTCCTTCTCGTCGATCTTCAGGCGCATGGTGAAACACCCGGAGATCAAATCACTTTTGGCGTTCGCGAATCGGAAGATGTGGAAGCTTCCGTCGCCTATCTGCGGGAGAATTTCCCGTCCGAAAGGATTGCGGCCATTGGGGTTTCACTGGGCGCGGCCGCCATCGTGCTGGCGCAACGTGCCCTGAGACTTGACGCCGTGGTGCTCGAATCGCTCCACCCGACCATCGAGGAAGCCGTCGAAAACCGGTTAAGGCTCCATCTGGGCGAGCTTGGGCCGGCGCTTTCGCCGCTCCTGCTGTCGCAGTTATCGTTTCGCCTGGATATCTCCCCCGGCGAGTTGAGCCCCATCACACGGATCGGCGACCTCAATGCGCCCTTGCTGCTGATTTCCGGCACCGACGACCGGCATACGACAGTGGCTGAAACCAGGCGGTTGTTCGATGCCGCCCGGCAGCCGAAAGAAATGTGGATTGTCCCCGGCGGCGGCCATTTCAACATGCACGCCTATGTGGGCAAGGAATATGAAGACCGCATTCTGGGTTTTCTCGAACGGCACCTGCACGGGCGGGAAGATTAATAAGCCGCCCAGCCTGGATTCACGCCCATTGCATATCGTCAATGGCCCTGTATCCAAAGAGTTTCAACACCAAAATGGTTTCGGCTTACAATCCACTCATGATGGATTATGAATTTATGGACGATTCATGGACATGGCTGATTATGATGCATGGAAATACAGCGCTGCAATTCCGTTGGCCCATGCCTGACCGGATGGACTCGGCTTGAAGATATCCCTCATGCCCCGCGCCGCGCCCAGCGGCTGTGCACGCATATGGATCGGAATTCTTGCTCCCAGGGCACCTGCGCTCACCTGGTTTCTTGACGGCAATCCGGTTGCCCCCGCCCGGATACTTCCGCTGCGGCCTCTTGCAAGCGCAATTCCGGCGGAGCTCCTCGGCGCCCTGCCAGCGGATAACTTTATCGGCGTGTTCGAAATCAGCGACCTCGATCCGGGCACCACCTACCTGGTGTCGGTCAGGGCAAGCATGCCTGATGCGGCAGCAAGCGCGGAGCTACGCACCAGGACACTCCTCTCAAGCGTCCCCAGCCTCCTCGACGGCACTTTCAATGTCCTGCTGGCCTCGTGTTTTTACCAGGCGGAAGACAAAACGGGGCAGGCAGGCGTTTTTGCGGGCCAATTGAACGGTGCGGCCCGGCCCGATTTGACGCTGCTGCTGGGCGATCAGGTCTACCTGGATCTCCCCACGCTTGCGAATTTCCCTGACGATGCAGCCGCCCTTGCGCGCAGGTTTGAAGGCGACTACCGGGCGAACTGGCAGGGAGAAGCCGGTTATTCGCAGCTGCTCAGGCTTGCGCCGGCCGTATCCGTTCCTGACGACCACGAATACTGGAATAATTTCCCGCACGGCAGCCCTTTTATCCAGAACAGCTGGACACAGTCCGGGCGCGATAACTGGACCGCGGCGGCGGCTGCCTTGTATAAAGCCTTTCAATTTTCCTACGAACCCGAGGCCTATTATCACGGAGGGCCAGCCGAGCTGGGCGACGCATCGGTCATCGATGTTGAGCCACTGTCGTTCTTTCTGGCGGACGGTCGGTCGAAGCGTGACCCC
Organism: Nitrosospira sp.; assembly: GCA_050741585.1. GTDB lineage: Bacteria > Pseudomonadota > Gammaproteobacteria > Burkholderiales > Nitrosomonadaceae > Nitrosospira. The sequence goes on along the minus strand of JBOIFK010000152.1, from coordinate 4,560 downwards.
GGTCGCGCCACGGTACTCACGGCAAGAGGGAAGGAACAGCTGGAGCACTGGGTTTCCGACTCGATACAAAAACGGCATATCGGCATATTCGTCACAGGGCAGTCGATGCTCGATTCTCCGGCGGGGGGATTGAAAGGCACGCTCGCCGGTTATCAGCTGTCGAATTATGGGGATTTCAGTGACATCACCCATGCACTGGGGCGGTTTGCCGAAGCTGGCCTGCCCATCATCATGATCACCGGTGACGTGCACTGGGGGCGCGTGGCAGCGGCGCGGGATGCGCGCACCGGCCGGGAGTCGATATTCGAAATTATCTCCTCTCCCACGTCGCTCGTAAGTACGGTGGGAAAAGACCAGTTGATCGCCCTCCAGGGGAAAATCACGGGCCAGACCGAGGCCTGGCCGCGCCATTCCAGTCCAGGGTCCGTACCGAAATTCCTTTGGTTCGGTAATTTTGGCGCGCGGTTTGTCTGTTCGCGGATGCATGAACAGCGCGGCAATCACTTTGCGCTGCTTTCTTTCGCCCGTAGCGGCGCCGGCGTACGCCTGCGCACGACTTACCACCCGATTCACGAAGATCTCAACCTGCGCAAGCCACAAGCCGTGCGTGAGATAACATTAATCCCCGCCTAAGGAGAATACATGCCTACCCTATCTTCAAAAGCCAAATCGATCAACAAAGAGTTTACCGAAACCACAAGAGCGCGGGGGAAAACCAACGTGGACTGGCTGCGCTCGCATTGGCGGGACGACAGGGTGGCCATATTGCTGCTGGGCGGCACGGGTCTGGTCGACTTCCGCCTCAGGGTTGCGCAATCGCATTTGCGCAATGACCTGACGCCCAGCCACTGGTCGCATGTGGCGTTGCTGGGACAGAGCAATGCCAGAACCCTGGCCGCCGCACCATTGCATGAAATCTCGCTGATGCCTGCCGAAGGTCTCGGCTTCCCTCCGGCAAGCAACGGCGTGCAGGAATCGGTTTTCGGGAAATACGCCGATGTCAAGTGCTTCCCCAACATCGCTATTCTTTATCTTCCCGCTTCCGTAGCGCCCTCGAAGCTCATGGAAGCGCTCGAGCGCTTCCGCAAGCAGCGCGTCGTGCTCGATGCGGTGCAGCTCCTGCTCGCATGGCTTGGATATGTATGGGGCGTGGGGCGCGCGGGAAATCCATTACTGGACGGGCTGGGCATCCCTTCGGCCGCCATGCTCGAAACCGTCACCGGCGCCGAGGGATTCGACCTCACGCCGGGACTTGAAAGCCGCGCCAGCTGCCCGGAAGCCATCTGGCAATCGGCGCGCTGGTGGCATGACTATCACAGGGAAAACAAGGAAGGGGCGATTACCGGCGCCTTTTGCACCACGCACTACCTGCCGACATAAGACCGGGAAAAAACTCAAGGTGATACGGCTGGCTGCATGCCTCAGATTACACGTCTTGGCCCATCCCGCCTGGCAACACAAGTCATTCCGCGGCGCAACGCCCGAGTTTCGGGAATGAGGGAGTTTGCCGGGAGATTCCCTCCTTCTGGTAGAATCTTTTGTGGCACTCAGTACGCAAACTGAAAAATGACAGGGAACCCAAAAGGGGATCCCTCCTTCAGCATCCCCTTCTCTCCCAGCCTCCCACACTTTTCATGAAACATACCTATACCGTTGTCGGCCTTGGCGTCTTTGGATCAACCATTGCCCTTGAATTGTCGCGCCTGGGCCATGACGTGATTGGCATCGATCTCAATCCCGATCTCGTCAGCAACATCGCCGATAGAATTACCCAGGCCGTGATAGCCGACGCACGGGATGAGAAAGTATTGCGCGACCTCGGCGTACACGAATGCGACGGGGCGGTGATCGCCATCGGCGAGGATATTGAAGCCAACATTCTTGCCACGCTGATTGTCAAGAATATGTCGAAGCCAAAGGTATGGTCAAAGGCGCTTAATCCCAATCATCATAAAATTCTTGAGAAACTGGGTAGCGACCATATCGTGCACCCCGAGCATGAAATGGGCCTGCGCCTTGCCCGCAGCATGGTCTACCCCGAGGTCATGGATTACATCAGTCTTGGACATGACCAGTTTACCGTCGAGATACGCGCTTCGAAGCGACTTGCGGGGCAGAATATGGATGCGCTGCATTTGCCGGAAAATGATCTTCAATGTTTATTGATCAAGCATCTGAATGAGGTCATGCTCCCCCCTCCTCAGCGATATCAATTCGAGATCGACGATAAAATCCTGTTGTTCGGTACTCTCGCCAACCTGCGTAAAATCACCAAGTACCTGTAATGCAGGCATCATCGCATTCACAATGGTTCCAGCCGGTCAAGAAGCGTTTTCTCGATCTCACGCCTCCTCAAGCCCTGGTTCTATCCTATATCGGGTTGTCCATTCTCGGCACATTGCTGCTGAAATTTCCGGCCGCCAGCCAACAGCCGACATCATGGCTGCAAGCGCTGTTTACAGCCGTATCCGCGTCGACCGTTACCGGATTGGTCGTGGTTGATACCGGCACGCACTTTACATTGCTCGGGCAGTGGATATTGCTGTTCCTGATGCAATGCGGCGGCTTGGGATTGATGACATTCGGCATCATTGTCATTCATCTGACGCGCGGCCAATTGGGGCTGAAACATCGCGCTGCGCTGCGTGAAACGTTCAACCACACCGGAGAAGGCGATGTGCGGCGCATCATGCTTCGGGCGGCCGGGTTTACTGCGATCATGGAACTGCTTGGGACCGCTTTGCTGGCCTTTCAGTGGGTGCCGGAGATGGGCTGGGGCAATGGACTGTTTTACAGTTTCTTTCACGCCCTTGCAGCATTCAACAACGCGGGCTTTGCGTTAGCGGAGAATAGCCTGACGAGTTATGCAGGCAGTCCCGTGGTTAACGGTGTCATTTCCCTGCTGTTTATTTCAGGGGGCATCGGATTCGTTGTCATCGCTGATCTCATGGGCAAAAAGCGCTTCAGGCAATTCGCGTTGCACACCAAGCTGATGCTGGTCGGAACATTGGCAATTAATCTGGTTGCCATGGTCGTCATACTGATACTTGAACACGGCAATCCCGCCACACTGGCCGCATTGCCAGACTGGAACGCGAAATTGTGGGCGTCCTGGTTCCAGGCCGTCACCCCGCGAAGCGCCGGTTTCAATACGCTGGATACCGGCGCGCTATTTCCGCCCACCGCATTCTTCATTATCGGATTGATGTTCATTGGCGGTGGCAGCGGCTCCACGGCTGGCGGAATAAAGCTCAGCACTTTCATTGTCGCATTGCTGGCGACGTGGGCGTTCCTGCGAGGGCGGGAACGCCCCATCGTATTCGGCCGCAGCATTCAGCTCGATATCATCCGCAAATCGCTGGCGATAATCGTTATCTCTCTGCTTTGTGTCAGTACGGGCATTTTCCTGCTGGCTATCACGGAAAAAGCGAATTTCCTTGACTTGGCGTTTGAAGCCGTGTCGGCAGCCGCCACGGTGGGACTGTCAAGAGGAATCACCGCTGATTTATCCGCCGCCGGGCAATGCATCATTATCGTGTTGATGTTGATCGGCCGTGTGGGGCCGTTGACTATCGCATTTACGCTGGCGAGCGCGCGTGGCGAAAGTATCCAGTACCCGGCCGGCCAGGTGAGTATCGGGTAGCGGCTGGAAGCACGCTTCTATCCGGCTACCTGGGAAAGGCTTGATAAGGAGATTTTAAAGCACGTAAGCCGCATCGCATGAGAAAGTTCAGGGATCATTCCGGAATCCGAGACGGACGCCTGCATTCAACCAATCGCCTCCAGCGCCTGGGCAATATCCTCAATGATGTCGTCAATATGCTCGATGCCGACGGAGATCCTGACAAGACCTTCCGAGACCCCTGAGGCCTCCAGCTCACCGGGGCTCAATTGCCGATGGGTGGTGGATGCGGGATGGCAGGCGAGTGATTTTGCGTCGCCGATATTCACCAGGCGCAGGATCATCTTCAGCGCATCGATGAACCGGCTGCCGGAGACTGCTCCACCGGCAATCCCAAAGCTCAGGATGCCCGAGGCTTTTCCCTTGCTTATCCTGTTGCACAGGTCGTGATATTTGCTGCTGGCCAAACCCGCGTAATTCACCCACTCCACCTTTGGATGGTTTTCCAGGTACTGCGCCACCTTCAGCGCATTTTCACAATGCCGTTCCATTCTCAACCCCAGCGTTTCCAGGCCTTGCAGTATCAAGAATGCACTATGCGGCGACAGGGCCGCGCCGGTATTGCGCAGCGGCACGACCCGGCAACGGCCAATAAACGCGGCTGTTTCAAATGCTTCGGTGTAAACAACGCCGTGATACGAGGGATCAGGTTCGCTCAGCAGGGGGAAGCGTGCCCTATGCCTTGTCCAATCGAATTTCCCCGAATCCACGATCATGCCACCCACTGTCGTGCCATGACCCCCAATGTATTTCGTCAACGAGTGCACGACAATATCCGCGCCAAGCTTGAAAGGCTGGCAGAGATAAGGAGTGGAAACGGTGCTATCGACAATGAGCGGCACCCCATGCTTATGGGCGATATCGGCCAACTTTTCGAT
>JBOIFK010000151.1:0-12563 GCA_050741585.1 Nitrosospira sp. | reverse complement strand
CGGCACCATACCCTCAGCCCCGGTCGAACGCGCCACCGCTTCCATGCTTCTGTTACCAAGACATTACATACCCACAACCCTGTAAAGACTATCCCCGAAGATGCCCTAAGTCAAGCAGTTTGTCGGCCCTCGCGGGGGTAAAACCGGCAGCCTGTCTGGCCTGAACAATCGAAGAGATAAAAGTGACTGGAAGGGCAGATTTGGAGATTTGAAGGTCGGCAGCTGTCCTTTGCCGTCATCCTGTCGATCTTTTTCGATCACTTAATCTCTTAAAACCAAAATCTTAGGTGATTGCGTGAGTCGGCCTCAATAAACTCACCACCGCGACAATATTCCATCCAACTGCTCCAGGCTGTCGTAATGGATTACCATCGTTCCTTTCCCCTTTTTCCCCGGATTTATAACGACTTGCGCGCCGATCTTCGCCGAAATATCCTCCTGCAAGCGCAGTAAGTCGCGATCCTGTTTGGGATGTTGCTTTGCGATGGGATGCTCTATCCGATGTACCAGCTTTTCAGTCTCACGTACTGAAAGCTGCCTGTGTGCCACGAAGTTGGCCGTTTCTATTTGCTTGGCCGGAGAGAGTGAAAGCAGCGCCCGGCCATGCCCCATGTCGATCTTTCCTCGCATTAACAGTTCCTGCACCGGCCCCGGGAGATTGAGCAACCGCAGGAGATTGGACACGGCGCTGCGTGAACTGCCCAGAGCCTGGCTCGCCGCCTGGTGAGTCATGCCGAATTCCTTGATGAGCCGCTGAATTCCCATGGCCTCCTCAAGGGGATTTAAATTTTCGCGCTGAATGTTCTCGATCAGTGACATCGCCAGCGCAGCCTCATCCGGCACCTCGCGGATCAGGGCAGGGACTTCCGAGAGCCCCGCGATTTGTGCTGCCCGCCAGCGCCGCTCACCGGCGATGATTTCGTAACTTCCAGGGGAAACGGGGCGGACCAGCACTGGCTGCATCACCCCCTGTGCCTTGATGGATTCAGCAAGTTCCAGCAAGGACTCCTTGTCCATGTGGGTGCGTGGCTGATATTTGCCAGGTTGCAGGATGGATATTTTCAGATTCTGCAGTGACTCCTCAATCTTCACGCTATCGCCGTTACCCGACAGCAATGCATCCAGTCCTCTCCCCAACCCCTTCAATTTCATTGCCTTCCGTCCCGCTTCACGTCTGCTTTCCATTTGTCCTGATCTCTGTTTAGAATCCGTCAAACCGGCGCCGTGCTGATAGCGTGCCTGTTAAGTATTTCTCCCGCCAGCGCCAAATAGGCTTGCGTTCCTTTCGACAGCTTATCGTGATAGAGCGCCGGGGTGCCGAAGCTCGGTGCTTCGGCCAGCCGGACGTTGCGCGGAATCACGGTGCGATACACCTTGTCGCCAAAATGCTGCTGCAACTGTTCCGATACCTGTTGTGCAAGTATGTTGCGCGGATCGAACATGGTACGCAGCAATCCTTCGATCTCAAGTACCGGATTCAGATTGGCGCGCACCTTTTTTATGGTATTAACCAGGTCGCTGAGCCCCTCGAGTGCATAATATTCGCATTGCATGGGAATCATCACTGCATACGCTGCGCAAAGGCCATTGAGCGTAAGCAGATTGAGCGCGGGGGGGCAATCGATGAGAATAAAATCGTATTCGCTCTCCACTTCCTGCAAAGCTTCTTTCAGGCGCGTTTCTCTCCGCGGTAAATCCACCATTTCTATTTCGGCGCCGGCCAGATCACGATTGGCAGGAATCAGGTCATATTTCCCCCTTGTATCGATCACACGCACGTCCGCGATGCTTTGACTGCCCAGCAACGCTTGATAAACCGTGTATTGCAGGGTGCGTTTGTCCACACCGCTTCCCATGGTGGCGTTACCCTGAGGATCCAGGTCAATCAGCAGCACGCGGCGCCTGGCAGCTGCCAGGCTCGCGGCCAGATTGACACTGGTGGTGGTTTTTCCCACTCCACCTTTTTGATTGGTTATCGCCAGAATTTTTGCCACTGCGCCCGCTCCCGAACCGGCACCGCCGGAACCAAACAATCAAACAACACAAAAAGCGACGTGGGCATCCTTAACTACGACTGTGCGTCAAGTTTGCTGCAACTCCGTTACGGCTACGCTATGCATGCTTAATCATAACGAGGTGCCGTTTTGCCCCAAGGCCGGGAACCACAATCGACAGTGTCTTCTCAACGATGAACTGTGCGGGCAACTGCTTCAACTCCTCGTGAGGATAAATGCCTTTCATCGCTGCGAGCCTGCCGGTGCCTCCTGCACACAAATGTCCGGCAAGGCTGACAAAATCACCCAGATCGGAAAAGGCGCGCGAGATAACCGTATCAAACCCATCTGGCGAGCGAAAATTTTCGGCCCGCTCGGCCGCCACCTCAACATTTTTTAACCCCAGCTCGATCCGTGCCTGTTGTAGAAATGCAGCTTTTTTATGATTGCTTTCCAGCAAAACCACATGCCAGTCCGGCCGCGCCAAAGCCAAAGGAATTCCGGGTAAGCCTGCGCCACTGCCGACATCGACGATACGCGGGCCTGCGATGCACGACAGAATGGACAGACTATCAAGCAAATGCCGTACTAGCATTGTTTCCGGTTCACGTATTGCCGTCAGATTATGCACCTGGTTCCATTTCCCGATTAAGACAAGGTATTGCAACAGGCGGGTTTGGGTTTCCTGCGAAAGCGCAAGCCCTAAGACATCGATTCCCTTAGCAAGCCGTGCCGCCGAATTCATGCACGTTTCTTTTTCTGAGTGGAAAAACCGCGTTTCACATGCACCAGCAATAACGAAATCGCCGCTGGCGTGATTCCGGAAATCCGTGCCGCTTGTCCCGCAGTTTCCGGTTTGTGCTGATTCAATTTTTGCTGGGCCTCGTTGGAAAGGCCAAGTACGGTGGCATAATCAAGATCTTGCGGCAAACGGGTCTCCTCATAGTGCGCGTTGCGCGCCACTTCATCCTTTTGCCGCTCGATATAGCCGTGATACTTAGCCTGAATCTCGACTTGCTCCGCAACCAGCGGATCCGCGACCGCCTCGCCGGCTCCAGGCAGCGTCATCAAACTTGCGTAGGAGACGTCGGGACGACGCAGCAATTCATGCAGAGAATAATCACGTTCGATGGCCTTGCCCAGCACCCGCAGCGCATCCGCCGCACCTCCCTGGGGCAGGGCCTTCGAATTCCTTGGGCTGAGCCAAGTGGCGTTCAATCTGCCCTGCTCGCGAGCGATCGCTTCCCGTTTGGCGTCGAATGCGGCCCAGCGTGCATCATCCACCACACCAAACTTACGCCCGCATTCGGTAAGGCGCAAATCAGCATTGTCTTCGCGAAGTTGCAAGCGATATTCGGCGCGACTGGTGAACATGCGGTAGGGCTCGGTCACGCCCCGAGTGATGAGATCGTCCACCAGGACGCCCAGATACGCCTCATCGCGGCGCGGGCACCACGCATCCCGATCCTGCGTTTTGAGTGCCGCGTTGATGCCGGCCAGCAATCCCTGCGCGGCAGCCTCTTCGTAACCGGTGGTGCCATTGATTTGGCCGGCAAAGAATAATCCCTCGATTGCCTTGGTTTCAAGGGAGCTTTTCAGTCCGCGGGGATCAAAATAATCGTATTCGATAGCGTAACCGGGACGCGTGATATGCGCTGTTTCCAGCCCCCTGATAGAACGCACCAGCTTAACCTGGACGTCGAACGGCAGACTGGTGGATATTCCATTGGGATATATCTCATGGGTAGTAAGCCCTTCTGGTTCAAGGAAGATCTGGTGTGCATCCCTGGCAGAAAACCGCACCACCTTGTCCTCTATGGAAGGACAATAACGCGGCCCAACACCTTCGATTACGCCAGAAAATAATGGCGAACGATCCAGGCCGCCGCGAATAATGTCGTGGGTGCGGATATTCGTATGCGTGATCCAGCACGGTAGCTGACGTGGATGCTGAGCGGCACTGCCCATAAAGGAAAAAACCGGCATGGGGAAGTCGCTCGACTGTTCGGCCATTGCCGAGTAATTGATGCTGCGCCCGTCGATGCGTGGCGGGGTACCGGTTTTTAATCGCCCCACCGGTAGCCTCATTTCGCGCAAACGCATGGCAAGGCTGATGGATGGTGGATCGCCGGCCCTGCCTGCCTGAAAATTGGCCGATCCGACATGCGCCAGCCCGGCAAGAAAAGTACCGGCGGTCAGCACCACCGCCCGCGCGGAAAACCTTATCCCCAACTGCGTAACCACTCCTGTTGCCCTGTCGCCCTCAAGCGTAAGATCGTCCACTGCCTGCTGAAACAGCCAAAGGTTTGGCTGGTTTTCCAGGCGGCGGCGAATTGCCTGCCGATAGAGAACGCGATCGGCCTGCGCACGCGTCGCACGCACCGCCGGCCCCTTGCTCGAATTGAGCATGCGGAACTGGATACCGGCCTCATCGGTGGCTGCGGCCATCACGCCCCCCAGTGCATCGACCTCCTTAACCAGATGCCCCTTGCCGATACCCCCTATGGAGGGGTTGCAGGACATCTGGCCCAGCGTTTCGATATTGTGCGAAAGCAATAATGTTTTTTGCCCCATTCGCGCGGCCGCAAGGGCAGCCTCGGTACCCGCATGTCCACCGCCAACCACGATGACGTCGAAATTTTCAGAAAAAACCATTGGAATGACCGCTTGTTGCAATTCTGCCTGCAAATGGAAAGGAAAAGTATTCTACGGCAAAATGAAACGAGGCGTAAGAGTACCATGCCTTCACGCGCTGAATGTTTCACGTGAAACACCATGCGGGACAGCCGGTGCCGAAAATGGGCGCCGGAGGGACCATTTAAGAAAAAAGAAAAAACCGGTGCCTTCCCCGGCCAAGAGATGATAAGAAAGTTATTTGCCAATGCAGAAGCGGGAAAAGATTTCTCCAAGCAGATCATCAGCATTAAATTCGCCGGTAATCGACGACAAGGCACGTTGAGCAAGCCGCAGCTCTTCGGCCAGCAAATCCAGTTGAGTCCTGCGCTCAAGCAACTCGGCCGCGCTGTTCAGGTATTCCCTGGCTTCGGTTAATGCTTGCAGGTGGCGCTGGCGCGCCATGAAGATGCCTTCACTCATCGAATGCGGTTGCCAGCCGACCATGTCCAGCAGCTTCCGGCGAAGCAATGCCACTCCCGCGCCGGTCTTGGCGGAAAGATGGATTTCCGATGGGCCCTCGTCATCCCTGATTTGTGGAAGACCGTTCAGCAAGTCTATTTTGTTATGTATATGGATAACGGGTAATCCGGCCGGAAAGCTATCAAGTATCGTTCGATCCGCCGGCGTGGCACCCACACGGTGATCGATCAGCAATAATGCCAGATCCGCCTTCTCGATGGCGGAGCGTGTGCGGGCGATGCCTATTTTTTCTACCACATTGTCTGTCTCCCTTAACCCGGCCGTGTCTATCAGATGCAGCGGTATGCCCTCAATTTCGATCGTTTGCCGAATGGCATCGCGGGTGGTTCCGGGAATCTCCGTGACAATAGCCGCATCTTCTCCAGCCAACTGGTTCATGAGACTAGATTTACCGACGTTGGGCTGCCCCACCAGCACCACACACACCCCTTCGCGCAGAAGGCTGCCTTGCCGGGCAGTTGCGAGAATATGTTCCAATTGCACTCGAATCGCTTTTAGCTTGGTAGAAACGTCGGTATGCTGCAGAAAATCAATTTCTTCATCCGGAAAGTCCAGCGTCGCTTCGACAAGCATTCGCAGGTCAGTAAGCGCTCGCACCAAATGACCGATGGCAGTGGAAAAAACCCCTTGCAGCGAACGCATGGCGCACCGCGCGGCCTCGCTGGTACTGGCATCGATGACGTCAGCCACGCTTTCAGCCTGCGCCAAGTCCAGCTTGTTATTCAGAAAGGCGCGCAGGGTAAATTCTCCGGGTTGCGCCAACCGGGCCCCTACGGAAAGGCAGCGGGATAGCAGTAGATTCGTTACCGCAGGGCCGCTATGGCCCTGCAATTCCAATACATCTTCGCCGGTATATGAATAGGGGGAGGGAAAATAAAGTGCAATGCCCTGATCGATGGCCAGCCCATTTTCATCAAGGAATTGACTTAAGCTGGCGTGACGCGGCTCTGGAACATAGCCAAGTATTCCCAGCGCCAGGGAGCGCAGGTTTTTTCCGGAAATCCGTACTACGCCGATGCCACCTCGTCCGGGTGGCGTTGCGATAGCGGCAATGATGTCGTTATTTCCCATCCGGGCAGATTTGCACCAGGAAGCAGCCGTCACATGTTAGCTGCTTCCGTGCGGACGAATCCTGGAAAAAAGAAGAATCCGCTGATTCTCGGTGCGTTCATTTCTTCTTGATCGCGGGAGTGGCCGACTTGGCCGCGGTTCCTTCAATCATGCGCGTGATTTGCCATTGCTGGGCGATGGAAAGTACGTTATTCACCAGTGAATACAGCACCAGTCCAGCGGGGAAGAAGAAAAAGAAGATACTAAAAGCAAAGGGCATAATCTGCATTACCTTGGCCTGGATCGGGTCCGTGGCTTGCGGGCTGAGCTTTGATTGTATAAACATGGAAACACCCATCAGGACCGGCAGCAGGTAATAGGGATCAGGGGACGATAGATCCTGTATCCATAGTGCAAGCGGCGCGTAACGGAGCTCTACGCTGGCAAGCAACACCCAGTAAAGCGAGATGAATACGGGAATCTGGACCAGGATGGGCAGACACCCTCCCATTGGGTTAATTTTTTCCTTCTTATAGAACTCCATCATTGCCTGGTTCATCCGCTGGCGGTCATTCCCGTGCTGTTCTCGTAATTTTTGCAGCTTGGGCGTCACCACACGCAATTTCGCCATCGAACGATAACCTGCCGCAGACAAGGGAAAAAACGCCAGCTTGACCGACATTGTCAACAGAATGATTGCAACCCCCCAGTTACCGGTCCAGGAATGAAACAGCGACAGCAGCCAGAATAGCGGCGCTCCAATCACCGTCAGCCAGCCATAATCCACGGCAAGATCAAGACCCGGCGCGAGGGCGGCAAGCTTGCTCTGCTCTTCCGGCCCTGCATAGAGAGGCACGGTAATGTTGGTGGTATTTCCCGGTTCGATCTGGCCTACCGGCACGATCACGCCGGCGGAATATTCATTTTCGCCCAGGCGCTTCGCATAATACTCGCGCGATGAGTTTTCTTTAGGCAGCCAGGCGGTAAGAAAATACTGCTGCAGCATTGCAATCCAGCCGTTATCGGCATTTTTGGGATAGGTCGCACTGCCTTTGTCAAGCGCTGAAAATTCGATCTTCTTGAACTTTTCTTCCTCGGTGTAAAGTGCCGCACCGGTGTAGGTGGGCACCATGAAGAACGAACCGACCGGAGGCTTGCTGTCGCGTAACATCTGGAAATAAGCGAACGGCTGAATCGCCGTATCCCTTTGATTGACCATTTCAAAACTGACATCGACGATATAACTGCCGCGATGAAATGTATAAATCTTGGTCACACGCACACTGTCGGTCTCGGGCGCGCGAAGCCGCACCTCGATTTTATCCTGCCCAGCGGCCAGATCATACGTACCCGAATCCGCCGTATAGTGCGTCTTGTGACTGGGCAGCCCTTCTCCTATCAGGCCCGACTGCGCGACGTATACATGCTCAGGTTGGTTTTGCAACAATGCAAAGGGTTTGGTTTTATCTTCCTTATCCGGATGAAGCAGTAACTCGAGACGGCGCAGATCGCCGCCCGCCGTATCGATTTCCGCTATGACCATATCCGTCTTGACGACAACCTTTTCCCCTGATTCCAGTTTCCCCGTAGTCTTCATCGGGGCACCATTCGCGGCGGGGGTTTCGTTCTTTGCCGGCTGGTCCGAAATAAGTTTTTCCCCGGGGATGGGAGTCTCATCCTGAGCACGCACGGAGGGCGCGCTTGCCGATCCCTCGGTTGCGACTGCCGCTGGAGGCGGCGGATTTTGTTCTCTCTGCCATGCCTCCCACAGGAATAGCATCGATGTGGAGAAAATTACGAAAAGTACCAGTTTTTTTGTGTCCATCTTGCTTCGCGATTTTGTTTTTTTAACGATACATACCAACCGCATCGGAAATAATTCAAGTTGATAAATCTTTAAGGGACGGGATCATGTCCGCCGCGACCCCATGGGTTGCAACGGAGTATCCTCCATATGCTCAGGACTATCCCCCGTACCAATCCATGTCTGGTCAGCGCCTCGCACGCATAGTGTGAACAAGTGGGACTGAACCGGCACGAGGGTCCAAAAAACGGACTCAGGCAATATTGGTAAAGCTTGATAAAACCAATAATTATCCGCGACATCGCTGCACTTGAAGCATGAGCATCTCCGCTTCCCCTGTCATTCGCATTGAGTTGCTATGGGAAATCTGACAACGCAAACGCACCACCAGATCCAGACCAGCCAGATCTTGTTGTCTCGCTCGAAATACCTCGCGCAACAGACGTTTTGCCCTATTGCGGTTTACTGCAAGCCGCTCGACCCTATTAGCGACGATCAATCCCAATCGTGAATGTACGAGATTATTTGGCTTGGCAAAAATCTGAAGAAATTCACTGCTGGCAGAACATCTGAACCGGATAACAGAGGAGAAGTCTTCTGCCTGATGCAACCGATAACTTTTCAGAAAGCGAATAATACAATTCCTCGAATCGGATTCTTCAGGATGGTCTACAACTAGACCCCCAGGCGAGCTCGGCCTTTGGCACGACGCGCCCGGATAACAGCCGCTCCACCATTGGTTTTCATGCGAACTCGAAAACCGTGGGTTCGCTTTCTCCGGGTCACGGACGGTTGGTAAGTGCGCTTCATCTTTTCCCCCTGAGGCCAATAAATAAAACCTCGCATTACAACCCTTGACAGAGGCTGGTGTCAATCTATATTTTTTTCCTCTCCTGTGGATAAGTCGAGTGGAAGAGTCTAAAATAGGTTGTTCGCCGCTGTCCTCGAATTTCCGTTTTTCTCCCATCAGCTTACGAATATTCCGGCAATGCATACTTTTTGGCTTTCCTGCCTTGAACACTTTGAGAAAGAACTGAGCGCGCAGCAATTCAATACCTGGATTAAACCACTCTGCCTGGATTTGTCGCATCCGTCCCACGAGCCCGTCCTTATCGCGCCGAACCGTTTCGTCATGCAATGGATCAAAGACCATTTTCTATCCCGCATTGAACAAATGGCGGAAAGCCATTTTTCACAAACCATACATTTCCAGTTAAAACTTGCGGATGCGCCTTCCGCGAAAGCGGCGGCCCCAGATCCGGACAATACCGTGGTCGTCCCAGCACCTGCGGCGATTGCCGCACAAGGACATTTAACCCCGAAAACGTTAAAGGAAAAAAACCCGAGCCGGCTCAATGCTTCCTTCACGTTCAATAATTTCGTCACGGGAAAAGCGAATCAGCTGGCGAGAGCAGGCGCTATCCAGGTAGCGGAACGTCCAGGTATCGCTTATAACCCGTTTTTTATCTATGGTGGCGTGGGCCTGGGAAAAACCCACCTGATTCAAGCCATCGGTAATTTTGTGCTGGAGCATAACAGCACTGCCAAGGTCAGATATATTCATTCAGAACAGTACGTTTCAGACGTAGTAAGGGCTTACCAACATAAAGCGTTCGATGATTTCAAGCGATACTATCACTCGCTGGACCTTCTACTTATCGACGATATCCAGTTTTTTGGGGGTAAGAACCGGACCCAAGAAGAATTCTTTTACGCTTTTAATGCGTTGATCGAAGCCCATAAGCAGGTCATTATTACTTGCGATTCTTATCCAAAGGAAATCTCCGGGATGGAAGAACGGTTGATTTCCCGTTTTGGCTGGGGCTTGACAGTGGCGGTAGAACCGCCTGAACTGGAAATGCGCGTCGCCATCCTGCTAAAAAAAGCATTAATGGAAAAAATCGTCCTGGACGAAAACGTCGCCTTCTTTATCGCCAAGCATATCCGGTCCAATGTCCGCGAACTTGAAGGTGCACTGAAACGGGTTCTCGCTTATTCCCGATTTACCGGACACCAGTTATCATTGGACTTGGCAAGGGAAGCGCTGAAAGACTTGCTTGCGGTGCAAAATCGCCAGATTTCCATTGAAAATATTCAAAAAACAGTGGCGGACTACTATAAAATCAAGGTCGCCGAAATGTATTCCAAAAAACGCTCTCGCATTATTGCGAGGCCCCGGCAAATGGCCATGGCCATATCCAAAGAATTAACCCCTTTGAGTTTGCCTGACATCGGCGAAGCTTTTGGTGGTAGGGATCATACGACCGTACTGCATGGATACCGGAAAATTGCGGAATTACGAGCCTCCGATCCGGCGATTAACCGGGATTTCAATACCCTGCTACACATTCTGCGCGGTTGATAACATACGTATGTAGTTGGGGATAACTTGTCAGTTGAGCGATTTACCAATTATGTCCACAAAACGCCCACAGGCAATACCGCTTCGATACAAATAAAAAATACCAACTAACTCACTAATAATATTTATATTTTTTTATTTATACCGGACTTGGCCCGTCTTTATTAACAATTATCTGGATTTTAAATAAATGAAATTGATAGAAGCCGATAAGGATACCTTACTTAAACCGCTGCAAACGGTCACCGGAATCGTCGAGCGCCGTCACACATTGCCTATACTTTCGAATGTGCTTATTGAACGAAAGGATGCGGAGATTTCATTTATTGCAACGGATCTGGAAATTCAGATAACCACTTCCGTGCAGGATATCACCGGCGTTAGTGAAGGGCATTCAGTGACAGTGGCGGCAAAAAAGCTTCAGGATATATTGCGCGCGCTTCCTGACAAGGTTCAAGTAACGCTGGATACCGATGAAAGCCGGCTTCAGGGTAAAGCAGGAAAAAGCCGGTTTAATTTGCAAACACTTCCTGTGGAGGATTTTCCCAAATTTCCCGAAAACACGGAATCCCAGGCAAAAATAACCATCAAGCAGAAGGAACTGAAACACCTTCTGTTTCTGGTGCAATATGCCATGGCGCAACAGGACATTCGCTATTATCTGAATGGCCTGCTTTTACTGGTGGAGGAAAATCACCTGAAAGTAGTTGCTACCGATGGTCACCGCCTGGCGTTTGCATTACTGGCGCTGGATGCGCCTCAGGAGAAAAGGGAAGTCATCCTGCCTCGAAAGGTAGTATTGGAACTGGCCAAGCAACTCAATGACAGTGAAGAGCTGGTGACAGTGGAATTGCTCCAGAACCAAGTCCGTTTTGCATTTTCAAATGTGGTACTGATATCCAAAGTCGTGGACGGCAAGTTTCCTGATTACAACCGCGTTATCCCAACCGGGTATCAAAAAAAGTTTGATGTCAACCGTCTATTGCTTTTACAAACGCTACAACGCGCTTCGATCCTTTCGAATGAAAAATTTCGTGGCGCTCGTCTGATTTTGACAACGGGTAATTTACGCATCGTCTGTAACAACAGTGAGCAGGAAGAGGCACAAGAAGAGCTGGAAGTCCAGTATGATGGCGAAGCGCTGGATATCGGCTTTAACGTGACCTACCTGCTGGATGTGCTAAATAATTTGACCAGCGAAACCGTGCGGTGTTCTTTTGGCGACGCCAACAGCAGTGCATTAATCACGATTCCCGGCAACGATGATTTCAAGTACGTCGTGATGCCGATGCGGATATAAATCGGGTAGACCCTGAAACAGTTTGGCAGAGTATAGTAGTAAGCGTTAAAACAATTTTCCGATAAATCCAAGTTTCACGTGAAACCAAGTTACCAGGCATGAACGACAAAGACCGTCACCAGCAGAAAAAAACTGAAGATTCGAATGCGTATGGCTCCGACAGTATAAAAATATTGAAAGGTCTTGACGCGGTGCGGAAGCGTCCAGGCATGTACATAGGCGATACCAGCGACGGCACCGGTTTGCATCATATGGTATTCGAAGTGGTGGATAACGCCATCGACGAGGCGCTCGCGGGTCACTGCGACGAAATCACCGTGATTATTCATCCGGATAATTCGATAACCGTACAGGATAATGGCCGGGGTATTCCGACCGGCATCAAGAACGATGATGAAATGAAGCGCTCGGCCGCAGAAATTGTCATGACCGAACTGCACGCCGGCGGAAAGTTCGATGATAACTCTTATAAGGTATCAGGTGGTCTGCACGGCGTTGGCGTATCGGTAGTCAATGCCTTGTCGGAATGGTTGCGGTTGACGATTCGCCGCAATGGGCAAACCCATCAGATCGAGTTCCGGATGGGCGTCCCCGTTGCCCGGCTGGCGGTCACGGGCAAGACGGAACGACGTGGAACGGAAGTGCATTTCCTGGCCAGCAAGGAAATTTTCGGCGACATTGAATATCACTACGACATATTTGCAAAGCGCCTGCGCGAACTTTCCTTTCTCAACAACGGCGTTAAAATTCATCTTGTCGATCAGCGTAACGTCAAGGAGGAGACTTTCGCTTTCGTTGGCGGGGTAAAAAGTTTTGTCGAGTACATTAACCGCACCAAATCGGTTCTGCACCCCAATATTTTTTACGCCACCGGGGAAAAAGACGGCATTGTGGTGG
>JBOIFK010000150.1:0-13313 GCA_050741585.1 Nitrosospira sp. | reverse complement strand
GTGCTGCCGAGATCCACGGAATTCCAGGCGGAGCTGGGCGAAGATATCGGAAAAGCTCAATTGCGTGCAGGAGACCTGGTTTTTTTTAAGACCGGCATCAGCGTTCGGCATGTCGGCGTCTATCTGGAGGGTGGCAGGTTTTTGCATGCGTCCACCAGCAAGGGCGTCATGATTTCCCGGTTGAATGAGAGCTACTGGAAGTCCGCATATTGGAAGGCGAAGAGACTGGCTATCTGAATTCAAAAAGAACCGCCGTTTTGCCGCCGAGTTATCGATTGCCAAACTGCCCCGCATAAAATGGTGCATCCGTAATCCACCTTGCGTGAATGCAACCGTATGCAACTGATATAACTGATTGAATGGTGCAGTTTCGGAAGCGCTGAGCTAAACGCCACTTTCACGCATCCAAATCCCGCTGGGATGTGTATCACTTCCAAGTGAAACTGAATCTGGATTCGTGCGAATCCGGTCCAGCCGGACCCAGGAGGACGAAGAACAGTTAGTGATGTGCTTCGCCATTGATTGAAACCTAAAAACGCGGCTTTTCGCGTCATGCGTTGTTGCAAATCCTCGCGATGGATTCGACTATCGCTGTGATTTGCGCCTGGCCTGACACAAAAATCCATCGCTTTTATTCGTCCGACCAATTGCGAAGCACATCACTAGGTGTAGGCGCCGGAGAATCCAGCGGTGCGAGACGACCGGGGTGCGGGTCTGAGTTTGTGAATGAGTCAAATGTCCGGGTCTAATTGATGCCATCTGCTGCCGAGGATTATTACACCCGGCTCCCGACATTCTATCTGCCCATAGTAAGCGCCTGTTTTATCAAGAAAGATCAGACCCTTCGTCAATGGCACGCTAATTGCTTATAATAGGTTTACATCGCTTTACGGATACTATGATGTGCTTCGCAATTGATTGAACCTAAAAACGCGGCTTTTCGCGTCATGCGTCGCTGCAGATCCTCGCGATAGATTCGATTATCGCTGTGGTTTGCGCCTGGCATGACACAAAAATCCATCGCTTTTATTCGTCCAACCAATTGCGAAGCACACCACTAGGCAGGTAAAAACGGGTTAGCGGAATAGCTTGGACGAGGAATTAAGCGGAGAGTCATGGCGATGGGAAAGAGGAATGTCATTATCGTAACTGGTATTAGTTTATCCGTGCTGGCGGGATGTCAGAATACCCCTCCTCCGGCCCCGCCTATCCCGCAGGTTTTAGTTTTGCCGCCAAAGACCGAGGTGGGGGAAATCACGAAAAAAACTGCGAAGGAGTACACGGCCTGCGTCTGGTCGAATGCCGAGAAGATGAGAGCGGGTTCGGCTGACTCCCGTCTTGTTGTTGATACCGCGGCGACGTCATGCAAAAAAGGGGTTCGGAGATTACAGTTGGCGTTAATTGCCGATAAAATCGACCCTGTTTTTGCGAGGTCATATGTGGATACAATCATGGAAAATGCAAAAAACGAGGCAATGGTGCTTGTTCTTAAGGGCAATGCGAAGGACGCAAAAGATAGGGACGCAAAACTGCGTTAGGCAGATTCATCTCCGGATAACCCCGCGTGGGTGCGATGGAGGATTGTCTTTATTTGTGCTGGAATTGAGAGGGTTTGACGGTGAGGACCGGACAAGAAGCGTGCCTGACAACGTATTCCGCGATACTTCCCAGGGTTAAATGATTCCATCCGGTATAGCCATGCGTACCGAGAATGAGCAGATTGGCATTGTGTTCGGCAGCGATTCTGATAATTTCCTTACCGGTGCGGCCTTCGGCAAAGATGGTTTCGACTTGCATCTCCAGGGATTCGGCCAGTTCATCAAGGGATTCTTTTCCTTTCTGCCGCGTCTTTTCGAGGCTGGCGTCCACCCATTGTTCGAACCCAGGCGTGTAATAGTAGGGCGAGGGCACCATCCAGCCGCTCGGTTCAAACACATGCAGGAGCTTGAGCTCCGCCTTGAGCGACTGAGCCATCCATACGGCATAGCGAACGGCATCTTGAGAAGCCTCTGAGAAGTCGGTCGCCAGGATGATTTTTCGGATAAGTGGTTCCATGGACATGCTCCTTATTCAGCAGATTTCATGATATTAGCATATAGAACGCGGGTTGCCTGTCTGGAAAAACCATATTGCGGACAAGGCTTAACGGTCCGGGACAAATTTCAGGACATTGCCGTTGATACAATAGCGCTTGAAGCCGGGAGCTGGGCCGTCGTTAAAAACGTGCCCGAGATGAATGCCTGAGCTTGCGCTGCGTACTTCGACACGCGCCATTCCATGAGAGTTGTCCGTGTGTAGTGTCGTGGCGCCTTCCAGAGATTCGAAAAAACTGGGCCAACCCGTCCCACTCTCAAATTTGGTATTGCTGAGGAAGAGCGTTGCGCCCGTGAGGGGATCAACAAATCTTCCGGGGCGTTTTTCATCCAGGTTCGACGCGGTGAAAGGAGGCTCGGTGCCTTGCTGGAAGGCAATTTTTTGTTGTTCGGGCGACAACAGCTGGAAACCCAGCCATTTCCAGAAATTGGACTTTTCGCCGTTGTATCCGGTGTAACGGGCGACCTCTTTGCCCTCCCTGAAAAATACAATCGTGGGTGTCGCAAGCAAGGGTTTTTCCAACTCCCAACCGGTGGGCGGATTGGCGCTTGTTGTCGCAACGATAGGAATTACGGCTTGCCAATGGCTCAGTATGTCGTTTTCGAATTGTTTGCAGAACTCGCAGTTCTCAGCCTCGAACACGACGAGTTGTTGGGCGAAATTCAGATTGCTGCCCTCCGAAGGGTTGAGGGACTTGGCTGCATTCTCGGCGGCAAGGCCATCTCGCGCTACCTCCCCATCCAGGCTGGGGTATTTCACCCCCGTGCCGCCAAGACCACAGTAGCCATCGGGATTTTTCTTCAGGTAGTTCTGGTGGTATTCCTCCGCCGTGGTGTAATTTTTCAGTGGCAAAATTTCGGTCGTAATTCTGCCGAACCCGGCAGCGCTGAGCGCCTTTTGGTATACTGCCCGGGTTGCCACTGCTGTGGCGTTCTGGGCGATGTCAGGGTAATAAATGGCGCTGCGGTAGTTGCTGCCGGTATCGTTTCCCTGGCGATCCCCCTGGGTGGGGTTATGACTTTCCCAGAATTTGCTTAACACCGTTTCCAACGTTACCCGGGCGGGATTGAAAGTTACCTTGACCACTTCCGCATGGTTGCGTGCCGTGGTTTTACCGGCATGAAGCGCTCTTTCATGATTCAGGATTTCCTGGTAGCCGGCGCCAGGCAGATCACCGCCCGCATAGCCGCTTTCCACGTCGATAACACCTGGGATTCCTTCCATGCACTTTTCTGCACCCCAGAAGCATCCCATCCCGAGGACGATGAAATCGGCTTCCTGATGTGCTGTCGCGGTTTTCTCCATTACCATGCTCCTGGCTATGGCGCCCCTTATTTCAGAGCGCTTCGATAAGTCCTGCTTTGGATTGCTTGCGGAGTTTACGCATTCCCGATCCCTAAAAAAGATCGCTCAAGATTCTCCTGGGCCGCATATCACTGCATTACATTTTCTAGCCTATATTGTTATAAATAGCAAGACATGCAATAGATCGCGCTCCGCCGACATGCCTGAAACCGGCCAGGAATCAAGCAATGGATATGATACGTGTAGAATTTTCATCGCGATTTGATCCATGAACGAGAATCATGAACAAACAGACATTGACTTCATGCGCGCGGCGCTTGACCTTGCAGGACAGGCGCAAGCGGCGGGCGAGGTGCCGGTGGGCGCCGTCGTGGTGAAGGGTGGCGCGATCATTGGACGCGGCTACAATCATCCAATTTCGGCAGCGGATCCCACTGCCCATGCTGAAATAATGGCATTGCGGAATGCGGCACATTATCTGGGCAATTATCGTCTGGCAGGCTGCATTCTTTATGTAACGCTGGAACCTTGCGCCATGTGCATAGGAGCGATTTTTCACGCCCGTATCGCGCGGCTCGTTTTTGGAGCGGCGGACCCGAAAACAGGTGCATGCGGGAGCGTGATCGATCTGACGGCCGAGACGCGGCTTAATCATCATATGCAGGTAACCGGCAACGTTCTGGCGGAGGAGGGGGGCAGAAAGCTGAAGCAGTTTTTTGCAGAACGGCGCAGGATAACAATGGAACAGGGCACGAATGAAAGCCGTAATTAATATCCCGTCTCAGACGCTCGACCTATACGATAATAATGAGCGTGCGATTAAACAGTACCGCATTTCCTCGGCCATGAACGGGGTGGGGCAGATGAACGGTAGTTTCTGCACCCCATTGGGCAGACACATCATTCGCGCCAAAATCGGCGCAGGTCAGCCGGTCAATACGGTATTCGTCAGGCGCCGCCCCACCGGTGAAATTTACACGCCGGAACTGGGCGCACGCTTTCCGGGGCGTGACTGGATTCTAACGCGGATCATGTGGCTTTCCGGCTGTGAGCCGGGCTTCAACCGGCTTGGCATGGTGGACACCATGCGCCGTTATATCTATATCCACGGCAGCCCGGATAGTGTGGAAATGGGCAAGCCCGGTTCCATCGGCTGCATCCGCATGCGTAACGACGATTTGCTGGAATTGTTCGACCTGGTGAACACTGGAACCGAGGTTGACATCAACAGCTGACATCCCTACCTGCGCTGGTTAGCGTTTGCGGCGGCTTTATATACCGCGTTGCGCTCATGCTTGCCCACCGCCACCACCAGAACCATCAATACGCCGTCGTGCACTTCATAAACCAGGCGGTAGCCTGCTTCCCTGAGCTTGATTTTGAACCGGCCTTGATTGCCTGACAGCTTGGCTGAAGGAATGCGCGGATTTTGCAAACGCTCGGCCAGTTTTTTCTTGAACATCTCGCGCACAGGGACATCCAGCTTCCTCCACTCCGCCAGCGCATCGGGATGAAAGTTCAGCTCATAGCTCATCCAGCGTCACCCGGATAGGTGCTTTGCCGTCTTTCAAGCGGGCATCGGCGAGCGCATTCAGCTCCACGTCATCCAGCTTGTCCATCAGCGCCTCGTAGGCCTTTGCCGGAATGCAATAGAAAGTGGGTTCGTTGCGGTTAAGAATCGCTACCGGAAAACCCTCACCCGCAGCCACCGTCGCCATCGGATTCCTGCATCATGCCTTGCTTGAGTGCGTGAGTTTTTTCGCGGCGGGCTTCGAGGGCGGCAATCTCGGCGTTCATGTCGGAGGTATAAGCAAAATCCTGCTATCCTGCCATCCTCCCGCTATCATTTTTTACCAAAACCTACGAACAACTTTATATCGCTCGTTCATGCACGTCCTGTAATAAAGAACGAGTATAAGGACGAATTTACGGGGCCAACGCGCACCGTCGAGCGATGTTTTGGAAAAACCGCTTTGTTTCCGGAAAACCGCGCTCCTGTTCCGGTCAATTTGTTTGGATAGGCCTTTTCGCGTATCATAAGCAGCCATGACAAAGTATGTATTTGTGACTGGTGGCGTAGTCTCTTCCCTGGGAAAAGGTATCGCCGGCGCTTCCCTCGCGGCAATCCTGGAAACTCGCGGTATCAAGGTTACGTTGCTGAAGCTCGATCCCTATATCAACGTGGATCCGGGCACCATGAGCCCTTTTCAGCACGGCGAGGTATTTGTTACCGAGGATGGAGCGGAGACCGATCTCGACCTGGGGCATTATGAGCGTTTCATCAGCGCCAGGATGAGCAGGCGCAACAATTTCACGACTGGCCAGATTTACGAGAGCGTGATCAAAAAGGAGCGGCGCGGCGACTACCTTGGCGGGACGGTGCAGGTCATTCCGCATATCACCGACGAAATCAAGCTGCACATCAAGGCCGGTGCGGCGGACGCCCAGGTGGCTATTGTTGAGATCGGCGGAACGGTTGGCGACATCGAGTCGCTGCCGTTTCTGGAAGCCATCCGGCAGATGGCAGTGCAGCTTCCCCGCGAGGATACCTGTTTTATCCACCTTACCTTGTTGCCCTATATTGCATCAGCCGGGGAACTGAAAACCAAGCCTACCCAGCATTCGGTAAAGGAATTGCGCGAGATCGGCATCCAGCCGGATGTGGTGCTCTGCCGTGCAGACCGAGAATTGCCGGCGGACGAACGCCGGAAAATTGCATTGTTTACCAATGTACGGGAAGAGGCGGTGATTTTGGCCCTGGATGTGGACAGCATTTACAAGATTCCTGCATTGTTGCATGAGCAGATGCTGGATGAAATCATTTGCCACAAGCTGAATATTCTTGCTAAACCGGCGGACCTGGGCGCATGGAAAAATCTGGTGTATGCGCTGGAGCATCCCGAGCGTACGATAGAAATCGCGCTGGTGGGGAAATATGTGGACCTGACGGAGTCATATAAATCTCTCTCGGAAGCATTGACTCATGCCGGAATTCATACCCGCAGCAGAATCAAGATCCATTACACGGATTCGGAAAATCTCGAGAAACGGGGAATTGACTGCCTTGCCGCCATGGACGCAATACTCGTTCCCGGCGGATTCGGCAAGCGAGGGGTGGAAGGCAAGATTATGGCTATCCGCTATGCGCGTAAGAACCACATTCCTTATCTCGGCATTTGCCTGGGAATGCAGCTGGCAGTCATCGAGTACGCCCGCGACAAAGCTGGCATGGAAGGCGCGCACAGCACTGAGTTCAACCCTGATACATCCTATCCCGTCATTGCCCTCACAACCGAATGGCGTACCCGCGAAGGTCAGCTGGAAATCCGTGATACCAAGTCGGATCTCGGCGGCAGCATGCGTCTCGGCGGACAGGAATGTTTGCTGAAAGACGGGTCTCTTGTCCAGAAAATTTATGGGGCGGAAAAAATTATCGAGCGGCATCGCCATCGTTATGAAGTCAACAATCAATATATTCCACAGCTGGAACAGGCGGGGTTGCGCGTGAGTGCCGTGTCGGCGGGAGAAGGTCTCTGCGAGATGGTCGAGTTGCCGGAAACCGAGCATCCCTGGTTTGTCGCCTGTCAGTTTCATCCCGAATTTACTTCCACGCCCAAAACGGGGCATCCGCTATTCACCGCATTTATCGAGGCAGCCGTCGATTTTGCGGCAAAGCGGGGTGTGTCCGAAGCAATAACCTTCGGTAAACAAAAGATCATCGCCTAGCAGTCCTGTCTGACGTGAAGAATCGAAGCAAAAAAATGACTGGGGGAGGACGGTTTGATGATTCTGAGGTTAATCGGTGTTCCAATGCTCTATGGGCCGAAAGCGGCGGAATATGGACCGGCCAGACGCTTAAAACGGACGAACCGGACCTTAGGGGCCATCGGTAGTTGGGCAATCGGGAAATACAAGTCCGCAATAAACTCCTTTCAATTAGTAATTGCCTTCAACAAGCCTATGGTTTTACAAAATAATTTCTTAATAATTTATAAATAACGATCCAGGGAAAAATAGTATGAGCGCAATTGTAGATGTCATCGCCCGTGAAATTCTTGATTCGCGCGGCAATCCGACCGTGGAAGCGGATGTATTGCTCGAATCCGGCGTGCTGGGACGGGCGGCTGTGCCTTCCGGCGCATCGGTGGGCACCAGGGAGGCAGTCGAATTGCGTGATGGGGATACGCAGCGCTATTTTGGCAAAGGCGTGTTAAAAGCGGTGGAGAACGTCAATACAGAGATTGCCGAAGCCATCATGGGGCTTGATTCGATGGAGCAGAGTTTTATCGATCGGACGCTGATTGATCTCGATGGCAGCGATAACAAATCAAGGCTCGGCGCCAA
Organism: Nitrosospira sp.; assembly: GCA_050741585.1. GTDB lineage: Bacteria > Pseudomonadota > Gammaproteobacteria > Burkholderiales > Nitrosomonadaceae > Nitrosospira. The sequence continues at coordinate 5,570 of JBOIFK010000150.1, read as the reverse complement.
TGCAGTTCTTGCCGTATCGCTGGCGGTGGCAAAAGCTGCAGCGGAGGAATCCGGACTACCGCTATATCGCTATTTGGGTGGCGCAGGCCCGATGTCCATGCCCGTGCCCATGATGAATGTCATTAATGGCGGTGCGCATGCCAATAACAGGATTGACGTGCAGGAATTCGTGATTATCCCATTGGGCGCGCAGAGCTTTCGTGAGGCCCTGCGCTGCGGCGCCGAAATATTTCATACGCTGAAAGACCTGTTGGACGGCAAGGGGATGCATACCGCGGTGGGTGATGAAGGTGGATTTGCACCCAGTCTGGCAAATAATGAAGCGGCGCTGCAACTGATCGTGCAAGCCATCGAGCAGGCTGGCTATTTACCTGGCCCGGATGTCGCCATCGGGCTGGATTGCGCCAGTTCGGAATTCTTTAGTGACGGCAAGTACCATTTGGCGTCGGATGGTTTGAGCCTGAGTTCCGCGCAATTTGTTGATTATCTCGCTGCCTGGGTAGACAAATACCCCATCATCAGTATTGAGGATGGCATGAGTGAGCATGACTGGGATGGCTGGAAACTCCTCACCGGCAAGCTCGGAAAATCGGTGCAGCTGGTCGGTGACGACATCTTCGCCACCAATGCCGGCATCCTGAAAGAAGGCATCGCGCAAGGCATCGCCAATTCCATATTGATCAAGGTCAACCAGATCGGTACGCTTACTGAAACTTTTTCCGCCATCGAAACCGCCAAGCGCGCGGGCTATACCGCAGTGATTTCGCATCGGTCGGGGGAGACGGAGGATACCACCATCGCCGACATCGCCGTAGCGACCAACGCGCTGCAAATAAAGGCCGGTTCACTGTCCCGCTCTGATCGGCTGGCAAAGTACAACCAGTTGCTGCGCATTGAGGAGGATCTGGGCGACGCTGCAAGCTACCCCGGACGAGGCGCCTACTACCAGTTGAGGTAAGGATGCCCCAATATTTCGGTATGCCCGCCAACTTATCTGACTCTCTATTTGTCAATTGAGTTGAAAGAGGCGAAAGGTCTTTGACGTGCGGTATACAAACAAGCGAAACCGCAAGGAAAGTGGAAGCAAGCAGAGATTGCTCGTATAAATAGTGATCTATAGAGATGTTCACGTGAAAGTGCTGAGTCTTATACTCATCGCCTTGATTGTCCTCCTGCAGTATCCCTTATGGATGGGCAAGGGTAGCTGGCTTAAGGTATGGGAATTCGATCAGCAGGTAATAGCCCAACGTGAAATCAACCAGAAATTGAACGTCCGCAATGCCACGCTGGACGCGGAAGTGCGCGACCTGAAACAGGGTTTTGATGCCATTGAAGAACGTGCCCGTAGCGAACTGGGCATGATCAAACAGGATGAGCTATTTTTCCACATGGTGGAAGATAGCGAAAAAAATGCTTCTCGAATGAACAGATCGGAGAAGGAGCGTCCCTGAAAGATAAAATGGGTGAGAATATCCTGGTTAAGTACGATCTGATCCACCGGAAAATTTGGGCATTAGATAAAATATAATCAGAGCCAGGAGCGTGCTCAGCACAGCGGAGGCCTCTCGTCCAAACCCGGCAGCGATGCCTATTGCCGCAGTCAACCATAAGCCTGCCGCTGTCGTGAGCCCCTTGACTGTTTCTTCGTTGGTGCTCTTGAGAATGGTTCCCGCCCCGAGGAAGCCCACGCCGACAATGATGCCCTGGATTACGCGAGTCAGGTCCGCATCCGATATTCCTGCCTGTTGAGGGATGAGCACGAAGAGCGCGGCGCCGAGAGCAACAAGCATGTGCGTTCGCATTCCGGCCGCCTTGCCTCTTTGTTCCCGCTCAAAACCGAGCAGGCCACCTAGCGTGGCCGCGAGTACCAATCGCAAGATAATGCGGGTAACTTCCGCAATATTTGGGAGGTCGGAGAACTCCGATACCACTGTATTCCAAATTTCTTGCCACCATCCATCCATCGTTCCTCCTCATTCAAATTTTTGACAGCGACCGGGACCTTTCCGTGGTGAAGGCGCAGTGACTGATCATCTGGAGAATGTCGTCATAAGCTGGAAGCGTCATCATATTCTTGCTATCCTCACTTCACGAAAGGCTCTGCAATCGGTATTCTTCACACTGGGAAAATTTTCTCGCTGCTAAGGTACCAATTGCTTCTCTACCATCGCTTATAGATGAACATGCGCTATTCCCGCACAGGATATCGTAAATCAGCCCACGGTGCTTCTGGAGCAATCTGGCCGATTAGCTGAGTATTACCCATGCTTGCGCCGTTTTCATCTGGCTGGCATCGTTGGAGCCGGGTTAGCGGGGGAGTCCGCCAAATGGCGGCAATCAAATAGCGGGACAAAACCATGCATCTGCTTTTAATAGTTGGTATCGCCCTCGCCATCGGTGTTGTCGGGTTTGCTCTGCAGAACAACGTGCCAGTAACGGTAGCCCTGGCCTTGTGGAGTTTTGATGGTTCCCTGGCGTTGGTGTTGCTGCTCGCGATGGGCCTGGGAGTGATCGTTGCAGGGCTGCTGTCATCACCGAGCATGATAAAGAGCCGGTGGACGCGTTCGCGCCTCCGTCACCGGGTCTCGCGTCTGGAACAGGAAAAGGTAGCGTTGGAGCAGCGTATCGTTGAACTGGAAGCTGAACTTGACAGGCTGGCTCCGAGACCCGTTCCGAAGAAACCGGAGCGTTATCTCGGATTAAAGTCACTATTCATAGGCGACTCCGGGAAACCCAAAGAATGATCAGATTTCAGCTGTACGATGTCCGGGATTGATAGACCGGGACTAAAACGTTAAAGCGAGGCAAGGCTTGAGGAGGCGCATAATTATCAATGCAGCGATGACGAGCGCCGCATGCCGGCAATCCAGCCATTTTCAAACGGATGGTGGACTCTTTAGCGTGATCGGTTCAATCAGCGCCGACGTATTTCCGTCGGCCAGCCAAACCTGCCGATCCTGAATGGTGCAATTCAAACGCATGTTGCGCCGCGTCTGCCTTGCGATGGCCCGGCTGGCTTCCAGCGGCAGATTGGTCACGGTCAGATTCTTAATTCCCTCAAATTTGCCATGCCATTGGTTCCACCACATATCGGCAACGCGACCGCCATATGTGTAGATGAACACCCGCCTGGCACGGCTGCAGGCCCTACGGACCAGTTTTTCATCCGGGAGGCCTACGTCTATCCAGGACTCGATAGCGCCAGTTAAATCTTTTTGCCAGAGATCGGGTTCGTCGGGTGTGCTTAACCCATTGCCAAACAATAACGCTTCATGGGCGTGCAGCGCGAAGGCCAATAATCGCACCATCATGCGTTCATCGGTTTCCGACGGGTGACGGGCGAGAGTGAGCGCATGATCATGATAATAATTGCGGTCCAAATCCGCAATTTGCAGATCGGCTTTAAAAATGGTTGCTCCAAGTGCCATATTGGTATCGGTCGTTATGCGATTGGCTGCTGGTGTCTCGCCAGCTGATCTTTCACAATGTCTAAAGCCCATCATTAATCTATGTAGGTAATTCCTGACAAGGCATTCATTTATCCTTACACCATGTTCCAACATTCCCTGACAGACCTTGTGTTATCCGTGTGCTATTTTTAATAGCATGCAAGTCCCATCAAAGGGAGGAATATTGGAAATTCGTCAAGTTTCTTATTTGTATTATCGCCCAAAAACGTATCCAGAAATTCGCCGTTGAATCAATGAACTGTTTGAGATGGGCTCAGCTCTTGCAAACGAATAAATCTTGGAGTAAGTAAACATGGAACGCCTTACCATATCGCTTAATGATCAACTCGCCGAGCAGTTTGATACCGTCATGCATAAGCGCGGTTATTTCAATCGCTCGGAAGCCATGCGTGACATGATACGGGATCTGCTTGAGACCGTTCGCTCAGAAGAACATGCCGAAGGTCACTGTATTGCCACGCTCAGTTACATATATAGTCATCACGAAAGTGTGCTGGCCAGCGCGCTTACTGCGGCACAACATGATCATCATGACCTTACGCTATCCACTATGCATGTGCATATGGATCATGACAATTGTCTGGAAGTAACCGCCCTGAGGGGGACTATCAAGAACGCTACGCTTATCACGCCTGCCGTGACAGCCCGCATGATGACCGATAGTTTCAGCCGCATGCTGATCTATGCATTTATCATAGGTGCGATAACTGGTGTTGCAGGCATGTACCTGAGTTACATTTTTAATGCTGCCTCGGGAGCAACCATCGTATTATTTGGTGCATCATTGTTCTGCTTGGCAGCATTAATAAAACGTATTCGAGAAAAACTCATGCTGCGCTTCAATGTACATCGCCACGGCAACCTGATTCATTCCCATCCGCATGATCATAGGCATGGCAGGCAGGATTGGAAGCCTGAAGATGACTCGGCTGAATCAAAAACTCCTCAATCAAACGCCAGGTGACTGCCTCATGCATCGATCTCTTTACAGCGAAGGTTTCTCTCATATCTTCCGGCATATTGGGTCTGCCGCAGATAGCTGGCAAGGCAATGTATCCCGTGTTGTTTGCTGCATAGTACCTGAGTCCAATAGTAACAATTAACAAAGCCGGTAACATATGCTCATAGCTGGACGACCCGATTGTGGCTCCGCTTTAGAGGAAATCATGCGCAAGATGATTGGAAGAACACTGTCAGGTATACCTTTATTTTTGAGTAATGGTGGACGCGCGCTCATCAGCTTGATTGGCTCAGGGCGCCTGGCGGAGGGGCTCCGTCCGTTGTATTTCCCGTTACGCATGGTATTGCAGCTATCGCGGAATTGGGACAAAGATATCCGGCGATCTACTGCTTCGAGCGAGAATGAAGGTTTAGGCGCGGCCTACGATAAGCGCGAATGGATGGAAGCTTATTATGGAAAACCAGATACGGCGGCGTCGGGACGCGTAAATGGAGACATGCGCCACATATAAGCGGCCATCACTGCCGTATTCGCAGCGGCGTCAATAGGAAATAGTCCCATCCGCTTCCATTTTTCCTTTACCCGTCTGGATGTCCTGAGTTCCTTGCAGTTCCGCGGTACCAGTCGCTTTGGAGAAGCGGCCTGTTCCTCCTGTTATCTGGAGCACCGCATCGGAAAGGGAGTACATCGGTCCACTATTGAGCGGTATAAAAGAACCGCTATAGTTACCGGTAAGTTTGTCCCCATTGGCTGCAGTAAGCTCGAACGTGCCTTTGAAAGTAAAGTGATTCTCCATCGGCGTAATGCAATCCTTAGCCAGGAGCGAAACCTTGCCCATGTGTGAACTTTTACCTGTGCCGGTAAGTATGCCACCAAATTTGGATGGGCAAGTCGGCGTAAACCCCACCTGTTCCTGAGTCACCAAGCTAATTTTTAACGGCACATTTGTCGGCCCCGACCAGGCAATTGTTGGAGCAAATATGGCGAGGAGAAGGGAGGCGGAAATAATCATGCGCCTCGAAAGGTCTTGGATACTCATGGCTGGCTCCTTTGCAAGATAAAGTTTCTGGAGGAAATTCTTTTTATCGGGTTGGTTATAAGAATCTATCGCCGTGTATTTGATGTGCTTCACTTTGAGG
>JBOIFK010000149.1:0-7351 GCA_050741585.1 Nitrosospira sp. | reverse complement strand
ATCGCCAACCCCTTCCGGAGATCCCTGAAACACAAGTACCCGGTAGCTCACATCGCCCCCATATCGGCACGCGCGTGCTGCTGGCGGAAGACAACGTCACCAATCAGATTGTCGGGTCGGCGATGCTGAGAAATCTGGGTTGTCATGTTGATGTCGCCGCGAATGGCCGGGAGGCTATACAGATGGTGGAAACCTTCCCCTACGAGATTGTGTTCATGGACTGCGAGATGCCGGAAATGGATGGTTTTGAAGCGACTGCTGCAATTCGCCGCCGATCCGATGGCAAGTCGCGGCTTCCCATTGTTGCGGTGACGGCGCAGGCGATGCAGGGGGATAAAGGGAACTGCCTGCTCGCAGGTATGGATGATTACATTCCCAAGCCGGCGAAGCAGGAAGATTTCGCCGCTGCCTTGAAAAGGTGGGCGCCGGCAAAACAGCAGGAAGACGGAGATGAGATACAACAGTACCATGCAGAGAATGAGAAAACGGCCAGCGTTGGTACCGCGAACTCTTCCTCGTCTCCGCTTTCATCATTTTCCTCAGGTGCCTCAGGCGCTCCTTCGGCATTGAATGCCAACGCCGTCGCGCGCTTACGCGCGTTGGGAGAAGTGACGGAACCATCTTTGATGAGCAGGATATTTACATCGTTTCTGAACGAGGGTGCAGAACGCATTAAACTCCTGCGAATTTCCCTGGATGGAAGTGATGCCAAACTTCTGCGCAAGACCGCCCACACGCTCAGGGGTGCCAGTCTCAGTATCGGTGCGCTGCATATGGCAGAACTTGCTCAGCAACTGGAGGCCTTGGACAAAGCCCACAGCGCGGCCGGAGCCGGCGCGTTGATAGAACAAATTGAAGGCGAATTTGAACGCATAAAGGCCGAAATTGCCAAGCTTGATATGCAGTCCGAATCGTCATTCGATAAAGCTCAATCATGAAGATATTAATCGCGGAAGATGACACCACCTCACGCCTCTTGTTTAGTGCGACCCTCAGGAAGCTGGGATATGCGGCAACGGCGGTAGAGAATGGGCAGAAGGCTTGGGACGCCTGGAAACAGGACAAGTATTCCCTGCTCATCTCTGACTGGATGATGCCTGATATCGATGGCCTGGAATTATGCAAGATGATTCGCGCTGAATCCAGCCTGCAGTATACCTACATCATCCTTCTTACCGCGCTGGACGGCAAGGGTAGCTATCTCGAAGGTATGGATGCGGGTGCCGACGATTTCATCACCAAGCCTTTCGATGAAGAACAGTTGGCCGCCCGGCTACGGGTCGCCGAACGTATACTTGCATTGCATAAAAAGCTGCATGTGCAAGCCACGCATGACCGACTTACCGGCATATGGAATCGGGCCGCAATCGTGGATTGCCTGGAAAAGGAACTGGAACGGGCAGCGCGGCAAAATACCCGTATCGGCGTTGTACTGGCCGACCTCGATCATTTCAAACAAGTCAACGATACCCATGGGCACGCCGCCGGCGACAGGGTGTTGCAAGAGGCCGCCCAGCGCATGCGCCTCGCACTGCGCCCTTATGACCGGATCGGGCGTTATGGCGGCGAGGAATTCCTCATCATGACACCTGGCTGCACATGGAGCGACGCAATGACGCTGGCCGAACGAATTCGTGGTTCCATCAGTGCGGAGCCTGTTAACGGTCAGTCCGGGGAAATTCCCATCACTGTCAGCCTGGGCGCAACAATCAGCGGTGGTCGAGCTGGTGAGGATGCGAATACGCTCATCGCGGCCGCCGATGAGGCACTTTACCGGGCAAAAAAAACAGGCCGTAACCGAACTGAAATCTCAAATCGAAGGAGCGATACATAATCTGCTTCGGACCTGACACTCGGGAAGTTTATTTGCCCTCCAAAGCTTTAAGCATAGGGAAATTGACAAAGTCTTATCGCTTTAGTATCCTTTGTTCATTCTTAAAAGCTTCGCAGTTCGTTCCTGTATCAAGCCAATGAATAAGAAGATCTGATGGTGAAAGCGCAAAATATTATTGCTATTTTTCCTTTGTTTTGCTTGCTGGCAGCATTCAGTCCGGCCTCAATTGCAACCGGTACCGCTGAACCTTCCGATATTTACCCGGCTGCCGGGAGCGCGACGACTCAAAACGCTCAGAGCGATTCCAAGGCTGCGGTCAAATACTACGAAGATGAGTCAAGCAGGATGCATGAGGCCGTGGCTAGGCACTATGAGGATGTGGCCAAGGAGTTGCAGGCGAAGATTAATGAACAGAAACAGTTGCTTGAGCATTACGAAGATAAAAGCTACATTTATGGTAAACGTGCCCAGGATCTTCAAGCACACGCCGACGCATTAATCCGCAAGTACGAGACGGCCGCAAAAGAAAACCTGAGAGAAGCCGCTTTGCATCGGCAGATAGCTTCAAAGCGCAAGGAAAACAGCGCTAAACCGGGTTAGCGGAACGTAACCCGATAATTTGTTCGCTCTGTCCTGTTTTACTATTCGTATCCCCTTTCTTCCTGACCCATTCGTCATGGTCATCCGCTCCTCCTTTGGGGTGTGAATGAACGCTGGTACCCCTACGAGCTCTCATAGGGCTCTATGTCGGATTGCGCGCCGCTAATCCGATCCGATTCGGCTATCAGCGCCGCCGATAACTATGCTGCATTCATAGTGGGTCCACATGCGCAAGACCTTGACAACCTTCTCTTCCGCCAAGACCTCATATACCAGGCGGTGGCGGATATTGATGCGTCGTGAATATGCGCCGGTAAGATCGCCTACCAGTTTTTCATAAGGGGGCGGTTTCCGAAATGGGTCCTGCCCGAGTATTGTCAGAGGCTCTTGCGCTTTCGGTTTCAAATCCGATGAAGCCAGTTTTTTAGCATCCTTTTGCGCTTGCTTAGCGTATACAAACTGCCAGATCACCAATCCCATTCCTCGCTGCATGCATTCACCGGAGTGCCCGTCCCGAATCGACTCGCGCATACCAGGAACTGACAAGAGAAACAAAGTTTCCTGTATGGCGGCCCAATCCTCTTCCGCAATAAGGACAGCCCGATTTCTCTTGCCCGAGATAAGTAGCGGCTGATGCGACGATGCAGCGTCATCAATTAGCCGATACAGATTGGCGCGGGCTTCACTCGCTGTAATGACAGCCAGGATTGCCTCCGTAGGTTTCAGTTTCGATCACTGCTACTATGGGACGCTATTCCGTACGTTCGTCAAGGGACGAAGCACAAAGTAAGGTGCTCATAGTTTTGTGCCCATAAGTGATTCCTGCGAAGACCACGCGGACTTGTTGACGGAACATATCATTCAAACCGCAAAATTCTTTTCTTTTTGGCTTTTTAAACTATAAATGAAAGGAGACTGTGCGGTTTAAATGGCAAATTTCCACAGCGATAGGGAGAACATACATGGTGAGCCGTAAAATCAACTACCCTTGTCCCGTCCGCCGCATTAGCATCCTGTGGCGGGAGGGCGCGTGGGTTATTGAGAATGATGTCCGCATCAGGAGCATGACTCTGCCCAGATCCGACGAATTGACAGAGGCTGCACAGAAGCGGGGGGTAATAGGTTTCTGGTACGAAGCGGTCGATAGGCAGGACCGCCTCATCTACAGGCAAGTCATGGAAAATCCCTTTCTAGGCATGGAGGTATTCGGCGGGAATGGTGGGAGCGGCAGGATGAGAAGAATAGAAGCGACGCACCGCGAGGTCAGCCTGGAAGTTCTGGTTCCGGATGTGCCGGATCTCGAGGCGATTCACATTTACTCAAGCAGCAGGCCTTCGCCGCATGAAATGGAAACACGGGAGGAAGGCAAGGCCGAGCGAATCTCCGTGATACCACTGCGCGGCGAAAAAGGAGGCGAACATGGGCATCAATGACGGCATGGTCCTCGGCTCGTCAAAGATCCTCGACAACGGGCCTGATGACCAGCGCATGAATATCGTGCTGGTAGCGGAAGGTTTTCAAGCTGGCTCGCAGCAAACCGAGTTTGATGATTTGTGCGATGAATTCGTCGCCGCATTGCAGGCTGAGCCGTGGTATCCGGCTGTCGGCGGAGCAATTAACGTCTGGAAGCTTAACGTCACGTCAACCGATGTAGGCGCGGATGATCCGGTTGATTGTCCCGATGAGGCCGGAGACGGAACCGTCGCAGACACTTACTTCGACGCTACTTTCTGCACCAGCGATATACATCGATGTCTCGCACCCGATTTTTTACTGGTGAAAACAACGCTCACTGCCAATGTTCCGGTATGGTATGCCGGCGCGGTCATTGTCAATACGCCCAAGCGGGGCGGCTGCGCTTCTTCCGGCGACCGGATTTTTGCCACCGGGTTGGGCACCAGTGCCGGCGAAAGCTGGACGGACATCGCCCTGCATGAATTTGGGCATGCGGCTTTCAGCCTGGCGGACGAGTATCCTTACGGCAAGGGAAACGATGCGCCGGCCGGCGAACCGTTCAAGCCTAACATAACAGCCGCAACCAGTCTCGCCGGCCTCGCCGCCACCGGTCAAATAGTCAAGCTGCTCTGGACGGAAATGGTCGCCCCCGAAGTGCCGATTCCCACCATGCAAAATCCGGACTGTACGTCGGAAGACGAGAGCGCAAACGTTCTGGACAGCGATTTCCAGATCGGCTTGTTCGAGGGAGCCGGCTACTACCATTGCGGACTTTATCGGCCTGCGTACCTTTGTCGCATGCGCGTGTCGAAAGAACCCTTCTGTGGAGTCTGCATCCAGGGAATTGCGGACAGGCTCGCCGAATTTATCTCGCCCACTCCACGCATGGAAGTTGTAACCGGCAACGGATCGCTGCTGCTGGATTTCGGCCAGGTCGTTCACGGCCTGACGATGCATCGCTTTTTCGAAGTGCGCAATAATCGCGTCGGTTTTCCCGGCACCCTGCGTGTCAACCTCTCGGCCATCACTGGGCAGTTCAGTTACATTTCCGATACAGACCTGAGCTTCACGCTCCCCGCGCCCGTCAATGAGCCCTACACCGCACGGCGAATCTTCATCGCCTTCACGTCGACTGACGTAGGCGGGCCAAGTTTCCCCGGCAGTCTTCAGGTCACAACACCGGACGATCCCGCAAATCCCCTGGAAACCGTGGATCTGCTGGCGCAAGCGATACCGCCGGTCCCCATCGATACCGTACTTGCCTTCGACAGATCGGGCAGCATGGGCGAACCGACCGGCGTCCCGGGCCAGCGGAAAGTCGACCTCGCTATCGAAGCAGGCAAGCTTTACGCCGCGCTTATCAAGGATAACGACCGTATCGGCGTGGTTCGCTTTAATAACGTTGCCAATGATCCGGCAGACATCCTGCTGGAGATGGAAGTCGCCGGATCACAGGGCGACGGGATGGGGCGCGACAACGCAACCAATAGCCTGACGCCGACCAATCTCAATCCGTCGGGCAATACCTCGGTCGGCGCGGGCATTCTGCTGGGCAGCGATGTTCTGGATGGAGCTGCCGCCGACAGTCGCGCCCTGATTGTCCTGACCGACGGTATCCAGAACACCGCACCGGATATCCCCGAAGCGACGACCACGGTCTCAACCAAGATGCCGAAGCAACGGGTATTTGCCGTCGGACTGGGACTGAATCAACTCGAAGACAAACTCGTGCAGATCGCCAGCGTAACTAATGGAGTTGCCCATATCACGGGGGATCTGGTCGGCTACAAGGAGTTTCTGTTGCAGAAACTTTATGTCCAGATTCTCAGCGATGCCAGCGACGAGGCTTTTGTCAAAGACCCGCTTGGCATCGTACTTCCCGGGCAGAAACGCGCAACTAAGGTATATTTGGGCGAAGTCGACGTGGCAGCGGATTTCATCGTCGTCTTCCGGCGGACATTCGTTTATCCCAAGTATATACGCGTCTGGCTTGAAGCGCCGGATGGCACAATCATTACCCCGAGCGACACGGGAACATTGCCCAACATCGATTTCATGACCGGAAAGTCTCACATGTTCTTCCGCTGGGTATTTCCCGCGTTCCCCGACCGGCCCACGGCGCATATCGGGCGCTGGCAGGTGTGGGTGGAAAATTTTGCCCGGGGACAACCGACAGTTGGGGTGGCGGCCGGTTCGGCGAGCAGTGGCGAGCCTTTTTATTACTCGGTCATGTGCAAGGCGCGCAGCGACTTGCGTCTGGGAGGATATCTCATTCAATCCAGCTACACACCCGGCTCCACCATGACCGTGGTTCTGGAACCAACCGTATATGGTCAACCGGTCCAGCTCAATGCGCGGCCGGAAGTCCAGATCATCAGACCCGACAATGTCACGCGCACGCTGGTACTCGACCCTGGCGCAACTGGCGAATACCGCGGTGACTTTACCGATACGCCTCACGTCGGCTCCTATACATTCTCCACCGAAGTGTCGGCAACCTCTCCGGGCGGCAATCGCGTCACGCGCTTCCGTCAGTTCACGGGGCTGATCTTCTATCCCGGCAGGCCGGACGGCCAGGATGGAACCGGCGGCTACGACGATTGTAGAGAGGCGCGCGAATTGATTCGCCGGCTTAACAAAATCATCGAACGCTGCTGTTGCAAAAATCCACAAATTTCACAGGCATTGACAGTGGGACCGATCAGAGAACCTGAATCTGATACGCCAGGAGATGCTTGACGGCGCAAACACAAACACTTTAGCCCGTAATGCGAATTCGTTTAAAATCAAGGAAAAATGGAACCGACAGACATTATCCGTGACTAACTGTTACGGATGAGTAAAGCATTTACCGGAATTCAAAACTTCGATTGGCCTCTCCTTTGTTCTTGGGGACGGCGACATGCCAGACCATCACGCGGGTGGTTACTGCATTTTCGTCTATATCTTGAATCCGTGTTCGTAAAATTTTAGAAGGAACGCCGATGCGAAACCCATTGCAAAATGATGCCCTGGGTAAATTAATCCTGCGCCTTACGGTAGGGTTCCTGATACTGCTCCATGGAGTATTCAAGATACTCAACCCCGGTTCTCTCGATTTCATCAAGATACAGCTTGCGGGCATTAATTTACCCACTTCTCTGGCTTATGGCGTTTATGTGGGCGAAGTCATTGCACCGCTCATGATTATTCTGGGAATTTTTTCGCGCCTTGGTGGTTTGCTCGTTTTCGGGAACATGGTGTTCGCGCTTGTATTGGCGCACCGTAGTCAGTTATTTACATTAACGGACAATGGCGGCTGGGCACTCGAATTGCAAGGTTTTTATTTATTTTCCGGCCTTGCGATATTATTCCTTGGTAGCGGTAGAATGGCGGTTAGGCCAGACTAGCAGTCTGCCGGACTTAAAACCGAATCCGGCCATTTGCCAAGCTATTCATGGACAAATTGTTAATTCACGTAAG
>JBOIFK010000148.1:0-3489 GCA_050741585.1 Nitrosospira sp. | reverse complement strand
GTTCTTTACAGCGCCGGAATAGATCGCCAGATAGTCATCCGTTCAGCTTGGCAGCGTTGCGGATGAGTATCCTCAGCCGAAGACTGAAAGGAAGCATCAGGAGGAAATCAGGGTGTTGCGATTCCATTGGCGCGCGCCGTTGCGATGAGTCGGAGCGAAGCCATCAAACCAGGATGGATTCTCAGCAGGCTTCGGCAACGTTCATCTACGGTTTGCCCCGTGGTTTGCGGACAAGGTATGATGGAGGGGAAGATCCAACGGGAAAGGTGCCGGATCGGTTCAACTATGGCTTGAGGCTGGGTTCACCTTGGAAATGGCTTGCGTCCGGTTGTACACGTCGAGCTTCTTGAAAATATGCCGCAAGTGGTTTTTTACCGTATAGGTGCTGATTCCCAGAATGGAGGCGATCTCCGGGTTGGTTTTACCTATTCTGACCCAATGCAGCACTTCGATTTCACGCGCACTCAATTTGTGGTTTTCGCGGTTTTTCAGCGCATTCGCCGGGCGTGGCAAGCCATGGTCGGGACGCGCCAGAGGAGCAACCCGGCGCAAAGCTGTATCAAGATAAGGCAGCAGGTTCTCCATTGCCCCAAGCGTGGAGTCGTTGTAATTGTCGTTTGAGCTGAATACTACATAGAGGCAATCCTGACATCCGCGCTCATCGCTGATCCCATGTATGAGCAAAGACCGCATGCCATGTAACGCTTCGCCGAAGGCGCATTGCGGATGGCGGTCGCCGGACAGGAAGCCGGATACGCCGATGCTTAGCCTGTAGGGGATTTTGCCCAGTTCGACCCAGCAACTATACAGTCCCCGCAACAGGCCTGAAAAGGTCGAAAGATTTTCCGGATTTAAATGCTCGGTTCTGACTCCAGGTAACGCCGAAACAAGGTCGTGTCGAAAATGATTCACGCCAAAATCGCTCCACGCGGCGAGCATGATCTCATGGGGGAGATAATATTGCACCTCTCCCTGCAGCCATTTCAACAGGTCAGAATGCCTGCGCACCGCTATTCCCTCCCTGATGATGCGGAAGTAACGCTCGAGATTTTCATCGGAGAGTGAGGAGGAAAAAATCATCGCGCAGATTTATCTGGCCAAGTAATCGGTGGAATGATATATGAATAAATTGATTATTAAGCAATAATCGTGCCCAAAATAAAACTTCAATTAGATCAACCCGGCAAAAGGATAAGGTAAGCATTGTTTTCATGGATTGTAAGAAATGCCGACTGATGTAGTGGAAAAGCCGGCCGCGAAACGGTCCCTGAGAGACGCGCTGAGATGCGATCTTCGCCTATGAACCGGAGGAAGGCCGGGTAGTGAAGCGAAACCGGGCAAATGGCTGGGTGGCCACAAACGCCATCTTCATCGAATCGGATCGGGATGAGGAACGGCTCTTCAGCTGGAAATGATGGAGCAAAGCGAGGTGAACTGTCGGCGATAGGTTGCCGGATTACGCTGTGCTAATCTGGCCGACCAGGACTGGGCGTGTCACGAGGCGCTTGAGGAGGAAACTCGCCGGTTGGCCGACCAGGCTGCATGGGCGTAGCGATCTTGTCGTCGATTTCTTTGGGTGCCGCGCCGTTTCGCGCGCCGCGGTGCAGATGATAGGCCTGGATCAGCAGCGAGGTGCCGAGCCAGCCAGCAATCAGCGCAAAAGGAACGATCAGCAGCGGAGGCCACAGCCATGCGAGTATGGCCAGGGCCAGCAACACTGTGCCGCCAAACAGCATGATTTTCGCTTCGGCCGCGCCAAGAACAAGCCGGTTGGTAATGGCAGCCCCAACGGTATTGCCGACACGAATCGCACCCGCCGTCAGGCGTCCGGCGCTGCCGCCTTGACGCTTGCCTGCACCGCGTCTGAAGGGGGAAGTTGACGCTGGCCCGGAGAACTCGGGTCCCGATGACTCAGGCGACTCGGGCTTCGGGACTGGGCGAACGCGGTTCTTCTCGCTGAGCACGATCTCTGTGGCGCCCTCAAGATCCTGCAGGTACATCTGCTCCATTTCATGCGCGAAGTGCAGATTTTCCACCGCCACGTCCAGTTCCCAATTGCCAAGCCAGCTGGCCATATTGAGGTTGCTCGACCCGACACGCGCCCAGCGGCCATCGGCCACGGCGGTCTTGGCATGCATCATCGACCCATTCCATTCGAATACCCGCACCCCGGCTTCCAGCAGCGGACGGTACCCGGCACGTGAGATCGGCCGCAGGAACCTGAGATCGCCGCTCGATCCTGGCACCAGTAGCCGTACGTCTACGCCGTCCATCGCCGCACCCCTGAGCGCCTGGACATAACTGGTAGAGCCAACAAAATACGCATCAGTGAGCCAGAGGGTTTTTTTCGCCAGCACCGCAATCAGTAGCTCGAGCCGATATAATCCCGCGGTGGCCGCAATATCGCCCAGCACTCTCATGTCGACCGAACCCGCCACAGGGATGGAGTCTCGACTCGGCAACTCCTCTGCCGGCAGCTCGGAGCCGGTTTCCGCCCAGGCGCGGGAGAAGGATTGAACAACGTCGGCAACGACCGGGCCGCGCACCTCGACACCCGTGTCACGCCATGGCGGAATATCGCGTTCGGGATAACCTACCCACATGTCTCCAATACATAATCCGCTGACGAATGCAATCCGGTTATCCACGCAAAGTGACTTCCGGTGAAGCCGGCTCAACCAGCCAAGCGGACTATCGAAACGTGGTGGATTGAAGCATCGGACCTCGACGGCGCCATCTCTGAGCTGCTGCCAGTAGTTGCCTGACGTTTCGGTCAGGGCGCCCATCCAGTCGTAAAGCAATCTTACCCGGACGCCATTTTCCGCTCTTGCAATGAGCGCGTCGGCAAATTGTTGGCCGATACCATCGTCGCGGATAATATAATTTTCGAAATAGATGGTCTCTTTCGAAGAATAAATCGCGTCCAGCCATGCGGGATAATTTTCGTTGGCATCCTTGAGGAGACGGATGCTGTTACCGTGCACGAGGGGAGCCCCTGCCGCGCGCGAAAAAGCCTGCGCGGCCAGAGCGCGTGCTGCGGGCATCGATTCACGAGGATGCCCCATCCGTTTTACAGTGGCCACGTGTTATCGCTCCAGTTTTGCATGACTATGATATATCTATTTCAGACTTTCCAGATGTCATAGCATGGGTGCGGGCACAGGGTGGGATGACTAATCAGTGACTTCCTCACCAAACTTGGAAGCGACATAGCAGCGCATGGCGGCGATGAGCGGAGTGAGTCCTTTTTGCCGGTATCTGCCTGATCGCATATAAGCGGTACAGTGCTCCGAACCGACCTCCAGGCTATGGCTGAGATTGATTCCCTCTCTTTCTATAATCGGTCCTCCTTGGGACCAGTCCGCCGATGGTTCCCAGCGGACGTGGTTAATGAGGCAATGTGAATCCATTACGCGCACTTCCGCCACGTCGTTTGCTTTTGCCACCCAATAATCAAGGAGTTCGCCTTTAAGGTCGGATACTTTCATG
>JBOIFK010000147.1:0-15671 GCA_050741585.1 Nitrosospira sp. | reverse complement strand
GGGCACTCCAGACCATAAATCTGCTGCCTCTCCGACACGTCCATTCCGATTCCTCGGGGTCCAACGGTTGTCAGTCCCGCTACCCGGGGCGTCGAGTTTATCTCATAGCCTACCCAATTAAGCCATGGGGCCGGGACGGCGGCGTGCGACAAGCAACGCCAGGTTTATCGCCTCTTCATTGTTGGCTATGCCCAGTTAGCCGTATTCCATGCCTCTTCCCCGATCCCCTGCGCCTTATGTAGAGGATGCCATGTTTCGGAGATCAAGTTCCGAGATGGCCGCTTTTTCCCCCTCTGTTTACAGCATCATTAATCCCCAACCGGCTTGATAATTCGCATCACTACTTCGCAATAGGATAACGATCATGGCAAGCAAGGCAATGCAAGGCAACAAGGCGCCCATAGCAGGGGGAACCGAACAAAAATCGAGAGGTGGAAAATGGGCACTGCTGATTGCTTCCGCCGTGCTGCTAATCGGTGCGGGGGGCGGGGGCGCGGCCTGGTACCTGAGCAATCAGGATGGAGCACAGGCCCAGGTAAAACAGAAACCACCGGTCTTTTTGAGTTTGGAAACGTTTACGGTCAATCTTCAATCTGAACATGGTGACCAGCATCTGCAGACCAATCTGACCTTGAAGATGGAAGACGCAGAAGCGGCTGATTTGATCAAACTGCATATGCCGGAGGTGCGGAATCGCGTTTTGCTGCTGCTTTCCAGCAAGGCAGCTTCACAAATCGCTGCCGTTGACGGCAAGAAGAAGCTTGCTTCCGAATTGCTTGCGGAGATAAAACAGCCGTTCAGCGAGAACAATCCCGAGCATGCTGTTCAAAGCGTACTTTTCACCTCATTCGTGATCCAGTGAAGGCACCATCCTGAATCGGCCGACGACTCTTTCCTTGTTAAATACAATGACCCGTAATCACTTTTTTCTCCACTTGAACTTCATCTTCATGGTGAGATCAATGCAAACACCGGATTCAGGATCATGACCAACGACTTTCTCTCACAGGAAGAAGTCAACGCCCTGCTCGAGGGCGTGATCGGCGGGGCCGAAGAAACCGGGGAAACGAGGAACGTCAATCCACGCGCCGGCTTTCGCCCCTACAACCTTGCAACACAGGAACGCATCGTGCGTGGGCGCATGCCGACGCTTGAAATCATCAACGAGCGTTTCGCGCGACTTTTGCGCCTTGGTTTGTTCAATTTCATGCGCCGCAGCGCAAATGTCACGGTCGGTCCGGTGCGCGTGATCAAGTTCAGCGAATTCGTGCACCACCTGGCGGTGCCGAGCAATCTGAATCTGGTGCATGTCAAGCCGTTGCGGGGTACATCCCTGTTCGTATTCGATCCGACGCTGGTGTTCCTTGTGGTGGACAATCTATTCGGCGGGGATGGGCGTTGCCAACCCAAGGCGGAGGGCCGTGACTTCACCCAGACGGAGCAGCGCATCATCCAGCGCTTGCTTAACCTGGTATTTGATAGTTATGGCAAATCCTGGCAACCGGTCTATCCGATCGAATTCGAATACGTGCGGGCCGAAACGAATATCCAGTTTGCCAATGTGGCAACCCCTAACGAAGTGGTTGTGGCAACCACTTTCGAGGTCAGCTTTGGCTCCGTCGTGGGCGAAATGCACATCTGCATGCCGTACTCTATTCTCGAACCGATTCGAGACCTGCTTTCCAGCAGCATGCAGGGGGAATCTCTGGAGGTGGACAAACGATGGGTTGGCCGACTGTCCAAGCAAGTACAGTCGGCCGAGGTGACGATGCTGGTCGATCTGGCGCATGCGCAGGTCACCCTCGACCAGATACTCAATATGCAGGTGGGCGACATCATTTCCCTGGATATCCCCGAATTTGTCACTGCCAGCGTGGATGGCGTGCCCGTGATGGAGTGCCGCTATGGCATTTCCAACGGTCAGTATGCCTTGCGCATGGAAAAGATGCTCGGTTCCATGAGCAATGAATAAATCCAAATTTAATAATGACCACTCGTTTTTCATTTTTCAGTCCGACGCCATGAACTGCAACCATTTCTTGCCATATTGGACTTTTATCTTTTTGGCGGGCTCGCTACAGGGCTCCGCCCAGCTGCCGGATTAGGATCATGACGACCGAACGCCGTAATCTGCCCAAACGACCTTTTACGAATCAACCCGAGGAACTGCACATGCCCGCTAAAAAAGCCAATTCCGTCCATGCGACCGAGCAGGAAGTCGCCATAGCCGCTACCTCCGGGGCAAACGCCGCGCCGGCCCAAATTTTTGAACAATTCGCCGGTACGCCGAAAGCTGAAGTCCATAACGATATCGATATGATCATGGACATCCCGGTCCAACTCACCGTGCAATTGGGGCGCACTAAAATCGCCATCAAGAATCTGCTGCAATTGGCACAAGGCTCGGTGGTCGAGCTGGATGGCCTAGCGGGCGAACCGATGGACGTACTGGTTAACGGCTATCTGATTGCCCAGGGCGAAGTGGTGGTGGTCAACGAAAAATTCGGCATTCGTCTGACCGACATCATTACGCCCAGCGAGCGAATTCGCAAGCTCAACCGCTAAATCCCAGGTTCCGGGCTTGAAATCGATGAATACCGGCAACGTCCATGTATTTCTGGCGGCTTTACTGAATAAAGCCGCAATCGTAACGGGTACGTCCCGTCGCGTCGATGCGGCGCGCCACCCGAAGAGCCGCGCCACGAAACGATATCTTCCGATTACCTTGTTACTGAGCTGTTCCGCGTTATCAGCCAATGCTGCGCCGGAGGGCGGCGCATCCGTTTCTGGCGGGGGCATGCTCCAGGTCATGCTCGGCCTTGGATTGGTGCTCGCCGTCATCGCTGGTTCCGCGTGGCTGCTCAGGCGTTTTGGCGGCGTATCACGAGGCCCTGCCAGCGCGATCAAAATTATCGGCGGCTCGTCTGTCGGTCAGCGTGAGCGTGTGGTCCTGGTGGAAGTGGCCGATACCTGGCTGGTCATCGGCGTAGCGCCCGGCCATGTGACCGCGCTGCACAGCATGCCCAAAGGGGAGGTTGCGCCGGCGATGACCGCTGGAACCACCGATAGGGCTGGTGACGCCCGTTTTTCTATTTGGCTCAGGCAGGTGATGGAGAAGCGTAATGAAAAATAACGGCGTGGAAAGTCACAGTACCCTGCCGCTAACGCCCATAGCGCCGAGGATTGTGCTGGGAATCCTGTTGCTTGCCGCGCCGTTGCTGGCACTGGCTCAACCCGCCGGTTTACCCGCGTTCACAAGCACGCCGGCTCCCGGTGGCGGACAGAATTATTCACTGAGCCTGCAAACCCTGCTGCTATTGACAGCGCTCTCGTTTCTGCCGGCAGTGCTGCTGCTGATGACCAGCTTCACCCGTATCATTATCGTGTTTTCATTGCTGCGCATGGCGCTCGGCACCCAGTCTTCGCCACCCAACCAGGTACTCGTCGGGCTTGCGCTGTTTCTCACCTTTTTCGTCATGGGCCCTGTGTTCGACAAGATCTATACGGATGCCTACGAGCCTTATTCCCGTAACAAGATAACGCAGGCCCAGGCACTGGAGAAAGGTGCGGCGCCACTCAGGGCTTTCATGATGAAGCAGACCCGGGAAGCCGATCTGGCCCTGTTCGTCAAGCTTTCCGGTATTCCGCAACTGACCGGACCGGAGGACGTGCCCTTGCGGATACTGGTGCCGGCCTTTGCCACCAGCGAATTGAAAACCGCGTTTCAAATCGGCTTCGCAGTGTTTATTCCCTTTCTTATCATCGACATGGTCGTGGCTTCGGTGCTCATGTCGATGGGTATGATGATGGTATCGCCCGCCCTGGTGGCGTTGCCGTTCAAGCTCATGCTGTTCGTACTGGTCGATGGGTGGCATCTGCTGATCGGCTCGCTGGCGGAGAGCTTTTACTGAGCAGCTGCTGGATTCGAGGAAATCAAGGCGGAAAGCGGTGGAAGCGGCAGAAATAACCGAGTAACAACCCAATTTTCATCATTAATGGATCGACGAGGAAACAATGACTCCTGAAAGCGTAATGACTCTGGGCCAGAAGGCCGTGGAAGTGACCCTCTTGGTTTCGGCCCCCCTGTTGTTGGTGGCACTGGCGACAGGCCTGTTGATCAGCATCTTTCAGGCCGCGACGCAGATCAATGAAATGACATTATCGTTCATCCCCAAACTGGTGGCCATATTCGCGACCCTCGTGGTGGCCGGTCCCTGGATGCTCTCCGTGATGATTGATTACATGCGGCAGATCCTGGAGGGAATTCCGGCGATGGTGGGATAGCGATCCCATACCGCCGGCGAGCGATCGGATTTGAACAATCGAGGTTAGGTGCAAGCAATGATCACCCTCAGCTCCGCCGATCTGAACGCTTGGCTGATTTCTTTTCTGTGGCCGCTTGCGCGTATCCTGGCGCTTCTTTCGGCAGCGCCGGTGCTTGGAAATACCGCTATTCCAACGCGAGTAAAAATCGGCTTGGGGATGCTTGTCACGCTGATCGTCGCGCCCGCCATCGGGCCGCTGCCGAATGTCGAACCGTTTTCGCCCGAAGGACTGCTGATTCTCTGCCAGCAGATCATCATTGGCCTGGCGATGGGCTTTGCGATGCGCATCGTGTTCAGTGCCGTGGAAATGGCTGGCGAAATAGCCGGCTTGCAAATGGGGTTGGGTTTCGCCACTTTTTTTAGTCCCGGCAGCGATGGCAGTACGCTGGTGATGGGAAAATTTCTTGGCCTGCTGGCGACACTTGCGTTTCTTTCAGTCGATGGTCATCTGCTGATGCTGTCAGTGCTGACGGAGAGCTTCACCGTCTTTCCCATTTCCGCTGAACCCTTCGCGGCTGGAGGCTGGAGAATGCTTGCCGAGTGGGGCGGCAAGATTTTCGAAGCTGGCCTGGGACTTGCCCTGCCGGTAGTGACGGCGCTGTTGATCGTGAACCTGGCGCTTGGTATTCTCACCCGCGCGGCACCCCAGCTGAATATCTTCGCGGTAGGTTTCCCGATCACGTTGATGGTGGGAATGGTCGCGCTGATGCTTTCCCTGCCTTACTTTGTTCCAGTGGTCGAGCAACTGGTTGAGGAAGGGTTGCAGATCATGATGGAAGTGGCCCGCAGCGCTTCCGGCGGCTTGTCCGGCAATTCGCCCGGGACGGCGCCATGATGTCAATGGCCTTGTCGAACCTGAAAAATAGAAGCAGGGATATAGCAGGTATATATTGATGAGAAGAAGTTTTGGCGGTTTTAAGGCCAATAGTTATTCCATACGACCCTTATGGTTGGATTCGGGCCGAATCCAACAGCAACTTTTCAGTTAAAATTTGCCAGCTTACGGCGGCGTAGAGCCACCAGACTGGCCAGCCCGATCCCCAGCAACGCCAGAGAGCCAGATTCCGGCAACGTGTTCACCGCAAGTAATGTCCCATTCTGATCCTGGTAAAAATAATCGCCAAGGGGGTGGCTGGCGGGAAACAATCCGTTGTCCAAAGTGCTGATCGCAGTCGCATTGCCGGCCACGATTCCGCGGTCCTCATCCTTTTTCTTTCCCTTGTGGTTCTTATCGAAATTGGATATTGTTCCCGTTGCCTTCAACACTCCCAGGCCGCTCGAAATATCCTCTCCACCCAGCAATGTCCCACCACCCGTCGCGTGCAGGAAATTTCCCGTTCCGCCTGTGATTTCGAAGAACGAATCCGTAAACGTGTATAGCGATCCGATGCCCGTCGGTGTGAACAAACCATGGTAATCGGCGAAGATTTCATTTCCGCGGGAAAGGTTGAATGTCATCTTTCCTTCGAAAGAGAGAGAACTACCCATTGGAGTGATGCAGTCCCCGCCTTCCAGCGACACTCTTCCCAGAGAGCTTACTCCACTGCCGGTAATGGTGCCCCCAAATAGCGAAGCGCAACCTGGTTTAAAACCTGTTTCTTCTTCTATGATTGCATTGACTGTGAAAACGGCGCTCATTGCGTCCGTGGCAGCGGTAATTGACATTATTGCGGATGTGGTCAGCAGGACAGAGGCCACGTTGCGCTTTGCAAAATTCAAGCTGGCTATTTTCATGTTAACTCCCCGGTAAGCATTCATGGCGTGCCGATTGACCTATCTATTTAAATGTCGAGCCTGTCGAAAAAACTTTGACTCGCCGGCGCAAATCTTATATGGCGAACATGTTTGCGTCAACTAAAATAACATAAATATATCAATAAATAACGCTACCTTATTCGATGGGGTGCGGTGGCATTTTCACGCCCTTGATTGACACGTTTTTCCGGCACAGCTGGCACGCCACGGCGCGCGCAGGCGTACTGGCACGCTATCGTCTTCCGTCATTTTTACCCCCGGCAGGTTCGGGGGATTATCAGACCCACCGGGCTTGCCGGTGACGATTCAACGACCCGATCCCTGGCCGTTCGTTTGCCTTAAACATCGCTTCACATGCCGACATTGAATTTTCGTGAATCGATGCTAATGTTAATTACGCGGCCAGCATATATACGAAGATGAGGTGTAATTGAAGTTGATGCATGCACTGACGCAAAATGCCTGCCGTCAAGCCGTTGTTCCTTCGCCGTAGTCATCGCCAGGAGTCACAGAATGCCAAAACTCACCCACGCTACTTTCATTGATCGTTTGCAGGGAAAGCCCATTGATGTTGCTCAGCTGCGAAGTGCTTATCCGGACTTGAACGTGAGGAGCATCGCCAGTAATGGCGTTATCGAAGGTACGACTCAGGATATTGAGGAATTGTGGGAGATCATCGATAGCTACGACCATGACGGCAATGTCAATACCATTTCCGATCCACCGGCCATATCCATTGCCGAATGGCTGTTCGCCAAGGCGGGAAGCCCCGTGCCCGGCGGCGGGATAAGCTGGAAGAAAGTCGCCGTACTTGGCGACAAGAGCATTACCGAAAACAGTAATGCGCATAAATCCGCTATCGACAATACCGGCGTGGGTATTTATTACGGCGACCACTCGCCTTTCCATGACGATATTCTCAGGGGAAATCTTCCAGCCCTGCAAATGCAGCTGGATGCCATGAGCGCGGGGAATTGGCGATTGGTGGCGCTCGAGCCTGGATCCGTCGCCATCAAGAGCGCATCGGGTCAGGCTGCCCGCCTTCAGGAGAGTTCGTGCATCGGGTGGGTGATGCAGAATGTCAAGGCGGCCTATGAAGGCGCCGGCAATGGTGCGCGTTTTGCCCAGATCAACCATACAGTGAAGGACGCCGACCTGCGTGGTACTGTTCTGTGCGAAGAATTGCAAGAGGACGGCTGGACGGCTGTGTTCTACTCGCCACGAACTGCGGAGGACCTTGCGAATTCGGGCGAGCGTGAGAAACTCGGTGCGCTCAATATGGCCAAGGCAGGCTCGCGCGTATGGAAATCACCTATTCCTGAATCGAGCGGCGTGCGCTGCGATGCACTGATCAGCGGCTACCGCGGCGTCACGCCGGACAGCAGCACCGAGGCATTATTGGAAAAGCTGGAAAATGTGCCATTCTTTGTCGGCGTTGCCAACGGCGGCATCCATACCTTTGTGGGGCACAACGGAAGCGTCTGCGATTTCCACTGGAAAGCACAGCCTGATGACAAGAATGCCATGACTGAACGTTCCATCCGTGAATGGGAATGGGACACGGGGTTATATATGGTGCCGCCGGGGTACTGGTAAATATTCCTCCGCATTGGAATATCGGGAACTCTGGCGTGCTGTTCTACAAGTAAATTTGAGGTGGAGTTGAGATGTGACGCGGTGGTAGTATGTCGGTGACTCTCATCCGGCCTGAATGGAAGTGTGAGGCACATTTGAACGCGAGCGCTCGGGAGGTATCCGAACTTTTGCACCTGCC
The DNA here is from genome assembly GCA_050741585.1 of Nitrosospira sp. Taxonomy (GTDB): domain Bacteria; phylum Pseudomonadota; class Gammaproteobacteria; order Burkholderiales; family Nitrosomonadaceae; genus Nitrosospira. Next base: position 7,817 of record JBOIFK010000147.1, on the reverse strand, counting down.
CGAGAACTGGCTTCACCGAAGGTGTTGATTTTGGCTCAACGCTTTATGCCAGCGCTTTCGCGATGCGCCGCAGCGCATTTTCCAGGTTGGTCATGGTCGTGGCGAAAGAAAGGCGAATATAACCTTCGCTGCCGAATGCCGAGCCCGGCACCACTGCTACACCACCCTGTTCAAGCAGATATTCGCTAAAGGCGATATCGCTGCCATCCTTCAGCACACCTTTGGCATGCAATTGCCCGATTGCCTCGCGCGCGTCGGCGAAGGCATAGAACGCACCCGCCGACAGCAGGCACTTGATGCCGGGCATGGCGTTGAGCGCGTCGGTAACAAACTGGTTGCGTTCCCTGAACGCTGTCACCATAGGCACAATGCATGATTGATCACCATTCAGCGCTGTTTCCGCGGCGACCTGCGAAATGGACGCGGGATTGGAGGTGCTCTGGGATTGGATGTTCTCCATCGCGGTAATGATGTGCGCCGGGCCCCCGCAATAGCCGATGCGCCAGCCGGTCATGGCATAGGCTTTGGATACGCCGTTAAGCACCATCGTACGCGCATACAGGTCAGGACAGGCATTGAGGATATTGACGAACCTGCCGCCGGAAAGCAGGATATGCTCGTACATGTCATCGGTGGCGATCAGGATATCCGGATGCTTGAGCAGCACTTCGCCCAGGGCCTCAAGTTCTTCCAATGTATAAACCCCGCCGGAAGGGTTGCTGGGGCTATTGATGACGAACATCCTGGTTCTGGGCGTGATCGCTTGCTCCAGTTGCGCCGCGGTTATCTTGAAATCCTGTTCGATGCCGGCTTCAACGATGACCGGCTTGCCTTCGGCGATGAGAACGATGTCGGGATAGGAAACCCAGTACGGCGCGGGAATGATGACCTCGTCGCCGGGGTTGATGACGGAGAGTGTCAGGTTGAAGAAGCTCTGCTTGCCGCCACACGAAACCAGAATTTGCTTCGCGGTATAGTCAAAACCATTGTCGCGCTTGAATTTGGCGATAATGGCATTTTTCAGGCCGGGCGTGCCGCCCACCGCCGTATATTTGGTGAAACCTTTGTTGATGGCGATAATGGCTGCATCCTTGATGTGCTGCGGAGTATCAAAATCCGGCTCACCTGCGCCAAGCCCGATAATGTCCTTTCCTTCCGCCTTGAGCTGGGCTGCCCGGGCGGTGACGGCAAGGGTAGGGGAGGGCTTGATGGCCTGAACGCGCTTTGAAAGTTCCACAATAATATCCTTACGCTGATGCGGGCTGCGCCCACATGATAAAATTAGTCAGATAAAACGGTTAAGAAATAACGAGGGAAATAAACTAGTGTAGTGAACCAGGCCTTGACCAAGCCGGACAAGCTGGAAAAACTGAAAATTATACCCGTGATTGCTACCTTCCCCAATAGCCCCTACAAGCTTCATCAATCATTTATGCCCGCTGGCGACCAGCCTGAAGCGATCGATACATTGGTGGAGGGAATCGAGGACGGCCTTGCGTTCCAGACACTGCTGGGCGTCACCGGCTCCGGCAAGACTTTCACCATGGCCCATGTGATCGCGCGGCTTGGCCGCCCCGCGATTGTCATCGCGCCAAACAAGACGCTGGCGGCTCAACTCTATGCCGAAATGCGCGAGTTCTTTCCCGAAAATGCCATCGAGTACTTTGTTTCCTATTACGACTATTATCAGCCGGAAGCTTATGTCCCTTCCCGCGATCTATTCATCGAAAAGGATTCCAGCATTAACGAGCACATCGAGCAGATGCGCCTTTCCGCCACCAAGGCGCTGCTGGAACGGGATGATGCCATCATCGTTGCCACCGTATCCTGCATCTATGGCATCGGTGATCCGGTGGATTATCACGGCATGATTCTGCATTTGCGCGAAAATGAAAAAATCACCCAGCGCGGGGCAATACAGCGCCTGATTGAAATGCAATATGAGCGTAATGAGGTTGAATTCAGCCGCGGGACCTTCAGGGTAAGGGGAGACATACTCGACATTTTCCCTTCGGAAAGCTCGGAAACCGCCGTGCGCGTCTCCCTATTTGACGACGAAGTGGAAAGCATGACGCTGTTTGATCCGCTCACTGGCCGCACCTTAAAACAGGTATCGCGTTACACCGTTTATCCATCCAGTCATTATGTCACGCCCAGGAGCACCACGTTACGGGCGATCGACACCATCAAGGCCGAACTGAGTGAGCGCATCAGTTTTTTTCAGCAGAATAATAAGCTGGTGGAGCTGCAGCGCCTTGAACAGCGCACCCGTTTCGATCTCGAAATGCTCAACGAACTGGGTTTCTGCAAGGGCATCGAGAATTATTCGCGGCACCTGTCGGGAAAAAAGCCGGGGCAGCCGCCACCCACCCTGATTGATTATCTTCGCCCCAATTCGTTGATGGTGATTGACGAGAGCCATGTCACCATTCCGCAGGTGGGCGGGATGTACAAGGGCGACCGTTCGCGCAAGGAAAACCTGGTGGACTTTGGCTTCCGCCTGCCTTCCGCGCTGGATAACCGCCCGCTGAGATTTGACGAATTCCGGAAAATGATGCCGCAAACGGTATTTGTTTCCGCCACTCCCGCCGAGTTCGAGCATGACCATAGCGGCCAGGTGGTGGAGCAGGTGGTCCGTCCCACGGGCCTGGTGGATCCGCAAATCGAGGTTCGTCCCGCAACAACACAAGTGGACAACCTGATGTCCGAAGTCAGCCTGCGCACTGCCAAGGGCGAGAGGGTGCTGGTGACTACCCTGACCAAGCGCATGGCCGAGGATTTGACCGATTATTTTTCCGATCATGGCATCAAGGTGCGCTATCTCCACTCCGACATCGATACGGTGGAACGGGTGGAAATTATTCGTGACCTGCGGCTGGGCAAGTTCGATGTGCTGGTGGGCATCAATTTGCTGCGCGAAGGCCTTGATATTCCGGAAGTATCACTGGTCGCAATACTGGATGCCGACAAGGAAGGCTTCCTGCGTTCGGAGCGTTCACTGATACAGACAATCGGCCGGGCGGCGCGCCATATAAACGGCACCGCCCTTCTCTACGCCGATAGAATTACCAATTCTATGCGTCGCGCAATGGATGAAACCGAGCGTCGGCGCAACAAGCAAATCCTGTTCAACCAGGAGCACGGCATCACCCCGAGAAGCGTGCACAAACGCGTGAAGGATCTGATTGATGGCGTCTATAATATTGAAACCGCACAGCAGCATCTCAAGGCTGCGCAGGTGCAGGCACGCTACGATTCCATGACTGACATACAACTGGCAAAAGAAATCAAGCTGCTGGAAAAGCAAATGCTGGGTGCCGCAAAAAACCTTGAATTCGAACAGGCGGCACAATATCGTGACGAGCTGAAAAAGTTAAAAAACAAGCTGTTCGTAGGATTCGTTGAACTTGACTCTGAGGTGAAGCGGGCGGAATAGCATCCTCTTGCGGGCGATACGGATATAGAGCTAAATATCCTTTAAATCATTCAAATACGGTGCGATGTTAAAGTCTTTTAACATTTAATTTAACACCGTTGCGGAATTGACAAAAATAATCTGATCGAACGTCCGATTCAGGGTCTTGCTATTGAAATTTTTCATCACCATGCTTTGGTCAAAACGGACACGGTCGCCCGTCTTTACCCTGGTAGTGGGGGCTGCAATCCAGAAACGTTTTTCGGTATTTGCCAATTCCATGTAAGTGTAGCCCGGCGCATCCAGCGTGGAGAGGACTTTGCCCTCATCGGCGGGCATTCCCGCTGCCGTGTTTGCGGCATTCGCGCCAGCCTTTTCCGCTGCAACATGCAATGGGCTTAATAGCGCAAGTCCGATTGAAAAAGCCGCCGCCAAATAAGATATTTTCAAAACTGCCTCCGATATTGGGTATATTTACAAAACGGCATGATACACCTCAACTCCCGCGAGTTTCAATCGGGAACGCCGTGCTGATAGTTCCCCGCTTGGATCGGAATGCAGCCAAAGTCCGCCGCAAACCCAGGGCCCGGGCTGGAAGTAATGTTTTTCAATAGCAGGTAAAATCCAGGTGTCCGGTCATTCGCTGACAGGCAGAGGGGTAGGAATACGTTGTTCCATCAGCCAAAAAACAGCGAATATGGATCTGACCACAAGGGCTTACCGATACTATAGCTCTATGGGCTCGACAGCGGACTTTGCAGCAATTAGGGTTGCTGGCGTTCGATGCCACAAAATCAATTAATTGCGTATGGAGGCAAGTTATGGATTTTGAATGGAAAATAGTTGACGAACATCACCATGAGCTCTTTATAGAGAGGCATGTCAGGGGGCTGCTCTGGATCACGCCAGCCGGTTTCTCGTTTTGGCATAGCTATCCCAACCCCGCCCTGGATCTTTCCCAGGCAACGACTGTTGAAGAAGCGAAAAAAACGGTAGAAGCGGCCGTGCTTAGCCTTGGGGCGGCTCCCGGAAAAGCAGGCTAAGGATTTCCTGTCCAAGCGTCCCTTGGAGAATCGGCCCGGGAACCGGCCCCCGGACTCGAGCGAGGGTCAAACACGAAAATGGACGGCGCCGAGCCATCAAGCAGCGTCGATGAACCGGGTATTGTAGGCTGTAATACTGTTACCCCTGAAACCAGGGGTGCGCTTTCTGAAGGCTGCACAGATGGCTGCGAGGGGAGTCCGGCGGTAATACCGGCCTGATTATTCTTCCGTGCGCAGATAGCAGCTCCTTGCTCCGCGCTTGTTCCCCCTTCCTGCTCCGCAGCTTCGCAAGCCAGCGTTTGATAGATGGGCATGAATTTCGCCGCTTCCTTGTACTGGCCGGCTTCCATTAGCTCCCTTACGCGCAGTTTGGCGTCCTGGAACTTGCTTTTCGCATCAGGAGTTTGATAAATCGGATTGGTTTCTTCGGCCTGTGCAGTGGTTACGAACAGCGCCGCGAAGATAGCCGGAATGATTAATTTCACGTCTTCTCCTTTATATTCATTAGCTTAAAAAGAAACACATAACCCCATCGCTTCTGATCCGATTCCTCGGAAAACGCCTCAGCCGTTATTCTTGCAGAAATCCCGGGAAATTTCATTATGCCGCATTTCGGAGTTTAAAAACATCCAAGCGCGTTTCACGCTGCAATACATTGAGCATTGAACGATACTCGTTATTGGAGACTTTGAACATTGAAGAATGTTCCGGGATGCTTTGGGCGTAAAACGTAAAAAGGCCCGGCAAGGAGTAGTTGGCCTGTGCCGGGCCAGTGGCATCTACTACAAGAGGGAGAAAAAGCAGACGCCAGAGCGGATTTTCTCCAAACCGGCAGCAAGCCTCTGTACGCGGCCGCACATAGACTCAAATTTATTTCCTGATGCATGGAAGTATCCGTAGAGCTAGTTCTTAATTTGCCAATAATGTATATTATGTTAAATTATTGGCACCTCTAACTCTATTCGCAGATAAACGTCAACACACCTAGTCTAACAACGGACCCTTTGTGAGACGCACTTGCTGACATTGGACGCCCTTCGTCATTGTCTTCGTATTGCGCTCAGCTGAGTTCTTGGGCGAGTCCGATGAGAAGCCCTCCAGGCCCCCGGATGTAGCAGAGCCGATATGCGTCTTTATACGGGACTACTTCGCCTACGAGCTGCGCGCCGCACTTGCGGAGCCTTTCAAGCGTCTCGTCGATGTCGTCCACGGCGAACATGACGCGGAGGTAGCCTAGGGCGTTCACCGGGGCGTTGCGGTGATCCGCGACGGCGGGCGGCGTGAGAAAGCGGGAGAGCTCGAGCCGGCCGTAGCCGTCTGGCGTGCGCATCATGGCAATCTCGACGCGCTGATCGCCCAGCCCAGTGACACGTCCGGCCCATTCTCCTTCGATCGTGGCCCGCCCTTCGAGCTCGAGACCGAGCTCGCGAAAGAAATCAATCGTCCCTCCGAGGTCATCAACGACGATTCCTACGTTGTCCATCCGTTTGAGCGCCATGTGTCCAATCTCCAATCTACAAGGTGTCGTCTAGAAAATACAGAAGAAAAAGCGTTGGAGAGCTTAACGTTTAAACTACTTTCTTAATGCCTGGATTTTTTCGCCATTTCGTTCGCACAGGTCGTCATTTGAGCAATTCTATACCCAGCGTACCTCACTGTGATTCGTGAATAAAACTAATGAAGTTCGGCAGATTGCGCCCTTTGTGAACGAATTGGTGAATACTACAGATTATTTATAACCTATAAATAGCATTGCTTTTTTAATAAAAACATAAAGATATATGAATTATCCGTGTGAATATGAATAAAAAGGCACGGACTCGTTAAATTAAGCTCAATAAGTTGAAATTCCTGGAAATCGCAGTCACTCCTTTTTTTGCTCAAGCCCCTCTTTCTGCTCAAGCTCCTCCCTTGGCCCAGGCTCCTCTTTTTGCTCAGGCTCTTCCCTTTGCTCGAGCTCCTCTTCTTCCTCATGCTCCTCTTTTGCCAGGATCGGCCATTTTGCAAACGCGAGGGTCCATACAAGGATCAGAATGCCTCCGGGGACTAGCACGAGCAGCGAGAATGCAGGCTTGAATCCCGCTCGCTCGCAAATTCTCCAGAATGGCACCACAAATAATACTAATGCCGTGATTATCCATTGCGCGATTCCAAGTCCGCTCATGTCGTCTCCTGGCGGGGTTGATCGGAAGTGACTGACAAAATAAGCTTTTATTCATCAGGCTGTTAGTATATATAAACAGGATCACAACGCAAATCCCATGAACGTGAGGGTGCGCGAATATCTTTCATTCCTTTCGCACCGGATAAATAATGCCGGATAATGGCGGACGGCAATCAGAACCCACAATCCACAACCCACAACCCCATGCACCTATCGATCATCATCCCGGCCTTCAATGAAGAGCGTCTGATTGAACACTGCCTTCAATCCATTGTTGAATCTCTCGCCACAAATGCCAGGCCCTGTTTCACATCCGAGATCATCGTGGTTGACAATAATTCGACCGACCACACGGCCGATCTGGCGAGGCAGGCTGGCGCCACGGTCGTTTTCGAGCCAATCAACCAGATCGGCCGGGCACGCAATGCCGGCGCAGCCGAGGCGACAGGCGACTGGCTGTTGTTCGTGGATGCCGACAGTATTTTGAATTCCGGCCTGCTTGCCGATATTCTGCAACTGATTGAAGATGGCAAAAGTGTGGGTTGCGGTAGTACGATCAAAATGGAAGGGTTGCCATGGTGGGCCGACTGGACATTGAAGCTATGGACGGGGACATCGATCCTGTTCCGCTGGGCGGCCGGTGCGCTTGTCGTGTGCCGCAGCGATGCATTTCGCGATGTCGGTGGCTTCAACCAGGAACTCTACGCCGCCGACGAAGTCACCTTAAGTCAGCAGTTGAAGAAGTGGGGGCGGCAACGCGGCCTTCAATTCGTCATCCTGACCCGGCATCCGCTGGAATCATCGCCCCGCAAGGTGAAGCTCTACTCCCGGCAGGAAATCACCCGCCAGATACTACGGGTCATGCGGCATCCGCGCCGGTCATTGCAGGACAGAAAGCAGTTGTCCGTCTGGTATGACGGGCGGCGCTGACTTCGTGCCTCAGCTTATTCATGCCGCAGCCTTTAAACCTGGTCAGCTTTGCCCCACGCCCTGCTTTGGAAGGGTTGGCCCCGGTACCGGGCACTGAAATTTTCCAGCTTGAAGGGACGCCTGAGTTCTCAATTGTCTTTCCGATAGGAACAGTTGTGCCAGGGCACTGCCCGGCACAGATGTTCCGTCCTGTTTCCCTTCCATGAGTAACCCCACAGTCAAGCGTTATCTACCCTGGGTCGTTGCTGCCGCATTATTCATGGAG
>JBOIFK010000146.1:0-2494 GCA_050741585.1 Nitrosospira sp. | reverse complement strand
CATCCCCCCAGGACGACGCTGTAAACCCCCAGCGATGACATTGCGAGGAAAAACAGCAGTCCGATGTTCAAATCGACCACGCCAATACCGGGCGCAACCGGCACGACGCGAAAGCGAGCAGCGTAGTAACGGCAATGATCATTGGCGCCAGCACGAAGAGCGCCCTGTCGGCGAATGGCGGTATCCAATCTTCCTTGGTCATGAGCTTGATCGCGTCGGCAACGGCTTGCAGCACACCGAACGGCCCGACGCGATTGGGACCGTAGCGATCCTGCCAGACGCCGAGCAGGCGGCGCTCGATCCAGGACAACAACGCTGCGAAGCTGAACACGACGATCAAAATCAGAATCACGTTCGACCAGTTGCGCGCCAGTTCACTCATGGCGGGGCCCTCTCCTTTGTCTTTCCCTCATCCGTCTTTGTCACCTTCCCCCATCCCGGCAGCGCGATTCCGGTCAGGCCCGGCAGACCGGCGGGCAGTCCCGCGACGCCACGCTTCAACTCGGCCCTCAACTTGACCGGCAATCGATAGCCGGTTCGCCCTCCCCCACCCAATTCCAGCTGCACCTGCAAGTCATCCCCCGCAGCCAGGCCGAGTTCCATCGCATCATCCGGGTGGAGTGCCAAGTAGGGCCCTGTAACCAGGTCGGCGATACCGGGAGCAAGCGCGCTCGTCTCCTCCGTCCCGAAAATATGATGCAATGGCACAACCAGCCATTCGCCAGTCCGCCGCTCGAACGCCTCCGGCACATTCCCAAAATAGTCGACCTTGCCGGGCTCGACCGGCAGGGCCGGCTCGATCAGCCGCACACCCGGATCGCCGCCGGTGAGAGATCCGCCCACCTCATCCTGGAATTTGTTGACGGCCTGCACTGAATTCCAGCCTGGAGCCCAGAAACGGGCAATGAGAGCCGAAGGTGGATGACCCAAAAATCCTTCATTCGAAAACGCGAGGGGAGAATCCGCATCTTCGGGCGGCTCGGGCTCATGCACGCTGATATTGGCCAGCATGGCGGTACGCCCGCTGTAGCGGTGCGGCTCGCGTGGAATCTTCTGGCCATTGATGCGGAAATCGGCCGTCGGCGCAGCGCGCAAAATAGGTTCCAGTTCCGGGATGACTGTGGCGCAGGCGGTGGTGACGTGATCCAGGCTTGACCAAGGGACTTCCTTGTCACGCCCCACCGCAGTCATGATATCCCGCACCCAGCGCCAGCTTTCCTGGATATCGCACTGCGGAGCAAATACCTGAAAGGAGCGCTGCGCACGGCCTTCGTTGTTCACGAACGTGCCGTCAGCCTCGGCGAAAGTGCCCGCGGGCAGCACGATATCGGCTTTTTCGCTGGTCGCATGCGTGATGTGGTCAATAACCACGACGTGCTTGGCAGCGGCAAGAAACCGGTCGACCGCAGCAGCATCCGAGCGCTGGTAAAGATCGTTCTCCAGAATAATGACAGTACCTGCGTCAGCAGCGGCTATGGCGGTATCGGCGCTGCGCACCGCTTTGAACGCGGATTCGAGACTGGCGCCACCAAGCATCGCCACGCCCAGGCTGTTACATTCAGGCACGGCGAAGCAAAGTTCCGCCGGGCGCCCCGTGTTGCATAGGGACCATGCCACGTTGGCTGCCGCCTCAATCACGGCATCATCGCCGCCACCCATGCCGGAGATCACGAGGGGATGCTCCGCGGCCTTTAACGCCTCTGCAACCGTACGGGCCAGCATACGTGTCGCATCCGGCAAATCAGGCACATAAGGAGCGCCGGAATCAAGCGCATGCGCCATCGCGAAACCGAGGCGGGCAAGATCATCTGGCGCGCCACGGAAGGTCTGGGTGGCCACATCGTCGAGCTTGGTGCTGGCGGAGGTGGCAACAAACAGAGGTCCGCGTTCCTGCTGTATCGCCTCGCGCACCGCATGATCATTCCAATAGGGAATATGCATTTTCTCGGCGATCTTCCCCGGTTGGCGCCGTACCGATTGGCGTAACGCGAGCGCGAGCAGCGGCGCGGTATTTGTTACATCTTCCCCCAGCACCAGAACAGCGTCGGCAAGTTCCACTTCATGCAACGATGGCGAACGGGCGGGCCCCTGCCTCAGAATATTCAGCATGGAGGCGAGCAGACGGCCATCACGCTCAGGCATGCCGGTATAAAACCGTTCGGGCCCAACCAGGGCACGCAGCGCAAAGTTGGCTTCGATCGAGGCACGCGGCGATCCGATACCTATTGCGCTTCCCCCGCTGGACAGTAGCGCGGCCAGATGCTGAAGCGCCTCCGGTTTGGTGACCGGTTGCGCCGGTGCGCTCCTGTTTCTGCGTAATAATGACTGCCGGATTCGGCGTCCGCTATTGACGAATCCGTAACCATAGCGTCCGCGGTCGCATAAAAAATAGCCATTGACCGCACCGTTGAAACGGTTGCGAATGCGCCGCAACATGCCATAACGCTCGCCGGGAATAGTGTTGCAGCCCAACCCGCAGTGCACACATACCGAG
>JBOIFK010000145.1:0-3348 GCA_050741585.1 Nitrosospira sp. | reverse complement strand
GATCGAATGCGACGTTGCATGGAACGCCGGTGGCTGCACGGCAACAAAAGATCTCGACGCACCCCAAGGCTGGCAGGTTTGTACGGTAGTGTACAAGCTCGCGCATGAAGGAGGATTCGCAACCAGCAAGAAATTCACTCCGGAGAGCTGGTACACAAATGATCCAGAGTCACCTGACCGGTATCGTCGCTATAAGATTTCCATATCAGCAAATGGAAGTGGCTCCCTCTTCAATCAGGTAGGGGCACGAATACGTTTGGAGAACGTCGGGATCGACATCATTCCCGCTAATGCCGATAATGCCACTCGTTTTGCTGCCGGCTGCGATATGCCCGCCCATGATTAGCATTTTCCTCTACTAATGTAGCAGCCAGAACGGCTTAAGGTTGTAGCTGCTATGTCACCCTTGGCTGTTCAAGAAACTGCCTTCATTGGACAACCGCTCGTTTGAGTTTCGTGTCCATTGCCCGGGACTGCCATTTTCCTTCTCCGCAACCGCCAGAACTATATTTTGCCGGCACTTCATATTTAACTGCCGCTGTGCTATTGCCATGTCTGTCGCGCCGCGACCGCACCAATTGCAGCACCCCAATACTGGGTCACTTAGCGATGCTTGGATCAATTGCCTCGGCAAAGGCGATATGATTGCCATCCGGATCAGTGATCATCAGTGTTTCACCTTCTCGCTTGACAAGCTTTCTCCAGCATTGATGCCGAGCTTCCCAAGATGTTGCCAGCCCTTCTATGTTATTGACAGCCAATGTAAAAGAGCCGGAACCGCCCGCTCGGGAAGTTGATAGACCTGCAGCCATCCGCCTCGCTCGAACTTCCACTCGGCCACCTCCGGCATTGGCCTTGAATCTGCAGGCTTGCCAAAGAGTCTTTCGTACCATTTAGATTGCCAGGCCCAAATCGTTGACAGCAACGCTCGCCAATGCATTTTTAATCAACATGACAGCCTCTCAAAGCTGTCAGCATGTGTAGGACAATACCCTCAAACTGGCGATGACACCAACCGCCCAAACAAGGGCAAGCCAGCACGCGCCCTGCAATACATTGCAAGCAGTTAAGGTTACGCGAGCGGCACGCTCTCGGCTTTCTGATCTGCGCCAAGTACTATCCGGCAAACGCCCGCTCTAGCTCGGCAATGTCAATTTTCTTCATTTGAAGCATTGCGCTCATGGCTCTTTGGGATTTCTCAGAATTGGGATTACTGACCATCTCGGGCAAGACCGTGGGAACCACTTGCCATGAAACACCATATTTATCCTTGAGCCAGCCGCACTGCTGCGCTTTTTCATCTCCGCCCTCGGATAACTTCTCCCAGTAATAGTCCACTTCTTCCTGCGTCTCGCAATTGATCTGGAACGAGATGGCTTCGTTGAATTTGAACGTCGGGCCGCCATTGAGGGCGGTAAATGACTGCCCATCAAGTTCAAACGCCACGATCATGACCGATCCCGGCGGTTTGCCATGGACCTCGCGCCCAGCTTCTCCGTAACGAGCAACGTTTGCAATCTTTGAATTTTTAAAGATGGCGGTATAAAACTTGGCTGCTTCTTCAGCTTGATCGTCAAACCACAAGCATGGCGTAATCTTTTGAACAATTTGCATGATTTCTCCAGGTAGAACCAGATAACGGAAGGGGATGAGTACCCTATTCTGACGCCGAGCTGACTCGCTCCCAGAATCGGCCAGGAATGAAATTCCCGGCCCCCAAAGGCCTGCCAGATGAGGCGTCCTCCACTGCCTGACGGAGAATTCCGCGTACCCACTGCAATTCAGCGTGGGGAGGACATGTTACCTATCGCCCTGCCGCCCCGCATTCATCTTGCGCCTGACCTCCTCTAAAGGCAAGAACCAATGTCAGTATGGGCATCCCCGCCGCAAGCGCCCATTGGAGTTTTCCACCTGGCATTACCGGTACCATGCTCATAAGCCCGTTTACTATCTACTATCGCGATTTTGATCGACTTGGCCGGGTATATCGCGAGGCAACGATACATTACTCAATCAACGTCACGACACCGCTCATGCCGTCGACCTCCACTACATCTCCGTCCTTAATTCTCGCCAGTATTCCCGGTATGTTAACCACCGCCGGAATGGCAAATTCGCGGGCAACGATCGCACCATGCGACAAATAGCCACCCGTCTCCACCACCAACCCTCCCGCCCTGAGGAAAAGTGGTGTCCAGCCGGGATCGGTGGAAGGGGCGATGAGAATATCGCCCGGCTGCAATCTGTCGCCATCGGAGGGGTGGCGCAAAAGGCACGCTTTACCCCTGGCGCGGCCCGTGCCAGTCGGTATGCCATGATAGCGTCGCGAATTGTTTGCCGGCACAACCGCATCGAGCGGCTGCCAATTCTGTATCGAATGCCGGGATGCTTCGATGAGAACATCCGGTGGCATTTCCGCTGACCATTGTTCGAACAATCTATTCCGGTCGGCCACGCGCGCTTTTACGCCCGCCGCCGGAATATCGCCGTTAAGCGCGCGCAGGATTTCGGAGAGCATGAGCTGAAAAATATCCGTTTCACGTTCCAGCGCCCCATTGCCGGCCAGATAGCGTCCAGCCGCCAGCAAAATCCGGCGTCCCGGCTCCACGTAGGCGATCAATGCGCTACGCGCCGCTTCACGCTGGTTGCATTCGAGGTGTGCCGCTTTTGCCAGCCGCCGGATAAATGCACGCTTCCAGAATGGCGCACCAGCTTTGATACGCGCCAGCGCTTCATTCACTGCCGCCTGCTGGCGTGTCCGTAAAGCTGCTTCGTCGACATCGGCCAGCCGCGTCAACGATGAAAGCAGGTATTCCGGCGTTTCCCGCCATCTGGGGTTCCGGAAATAACTCTCATACAATCCACGATGACCATAGCGCCGGAGAAACTCATCGAAAGCACGCTGGAACTCCGAGTTCTCCGGCTGCGAAGGGCAATCGGAACCGTGGCTGCTTTCCTCCCGGGCGCTTTCCCGCAACGATCGCGCCAACGCCATCAGATCGTAGGCCTGGCGTGCCGTAACGCTTGGCTCGCCGCCAGCGAGCAAGGCAGTAGCCAGCGCATATCCCTCATCCGGAAAACACTTCTCCAACTGTTCAACGAGCATTGACAAGCTTCCGCCGCCGGAGCCCTGCAAAAAGAATAAATCGACAGCGCTGCGTATCGCGACAAACTGATGAAGAATTTCAATTCGCAGGCCCGCCGCATCCCCGGGAGAGGCCTGCCGCCGCCACTGGTCTGCCTCAACCATCGTACGATCAATGGCTTCCAGGCCGCGACGGCGGCGGGCAGGGGCGCGCAGCATATAGTTCATGACTCGTCGCGCGCGTGCAACACGATCGCCAAGGC
>JBOIFK010000144.1:0-7174 GCA_050741585.1 Nitrosospira sp. | reverse complement strand
GTCCGGTGGTGATTTGCAGCATCCCTGCCTGGTTGAGCGCATAAGTACGCTTCACAAATTCCACGTCTTCCAGGGCAGCAACCGCGCCCGCGAGACCAATGCTGTTTACGTTGAATGGCTGGCGTACCCGATTCATCAAGGCGCTCGCGTCCGCGTGCGCTAGTCCGAAGCCCACGCGTATGCCTGCCATACCGTAAGCTTTGGAAAAAGTACGAGTGATGAGCAGATTGGAGAAGCGCTTCAGCCAGGCTATGCTGTCGGCCTGGACGGTGCTCGGCAGGTATTCATTATAGGCTTCATCCAGCACGACCAGTACGTCTGGAGATACCCGTTCCAGGAAACGCGACAGTGCGGAAGCCGTCACCAGCGTACCGGTGGGGTTATTGGGATTGGCGATAAATACCACACGCGTTTCGGGCGTGACCGCATCCAGCATGGCATCGAGATCATGTCCAAAGTTTCTTGCGGGAACCGCGATGCCGCTTGCGCCGACTGCCTGCGTCACCAGCGGGTACACAGCAAAGGCATGTTGCGAATACACCGCGGATGCACCCGGTTTCAGGAATACTCGCGCTGCCAGCTCCAGGACATCATTGGAGCCATTTCCGAGCACAATCTGCCCACTGGTTACGCCATAACGTTTCGACAATGCTGCTTTCAACTCGAAACCGCTGCCGTCGGGATAAAGCGCCACTTCATCCAGCGCCCTGGTCATTGCCTCAAGCGCCAGCGGGCTTGTTCCCAGCGGATTTTCGTTAGACGCCAGTTTGATGATGGAGCGCTCGTCCATACCCATCTCCCGTGCCAATTCGGAAATCGGCTTGCCGGGTTGATAGGGAATGATGGCCCTGATTTATTGGGGAGCGAGGTCACAAAGATTCATAAGGTCAGATTCGTAGAGTTTCAGAGGTACAGGAGAGGAGGACATTTAGAAATAAATTGAAATGGTGTTGTCGGATTTCGATCCCGAACTAAAATTAAACGGCTTGATGAATTACACCACCGGGTAAGAGCCGAGCACTTTCAGGAACGGCGCTTTCTCCCGCAGTTCGTCCAGCGCTTCCGCGATTTTTGTATCGCTCTGGTGCCCTTCGATATCCACAAAAAAAACATACTCCCATAGACCGGCGCGGGAAGGCCGGGATTCCAGGCGGCTCATGCTTACGCCATGCTTCGCCAAGGGAGCTAGCAATTCGTGTATCGCGCCCGGTCGATTCTTGGCCGACACCACCAGCGATGTCTTATCCTTGCCGGAAACGGCGACTTCCTGTGCACCGATGATCAGAAAACGCGTAGTATTATTCGGATCGTCCTCGATATTCTCCGCGCAAATGGCGAGCCCGAATACTTCTCCGGCTTTTTTGCCAGCAACGGCGGCCGCGTTTTCATCTTCCGCGGCCAGCCTTGCCGCATCGGCGTTGCTTGCCGCGTTGATCCGCGCCGTCCCCGACAAATGGGGCAAATTCACGTTGAGCCACTCGTGACACTGAGAAAATGATTGTGGGTGAGAGTAGATCCGTTTGATGTGCGCAAGGCCGGCATGCCGCGCAAGCAGAAGCTGATGGATAGGCAACGCTATTTCACCGCATACCTTCAGGGGGGTTTGCAGCAACAGGTCCAGCGATCTTCCGACCGCGCCTTCGGTGGAATTCTCCACCGGCACCACTCCATAGCCGGCCTGACCTGATTCCACTTTGCGGAATACGTCATCTATCGAGTTGCATGCCATTGTCGTTACCACGCTGCCGAAGCGTTTCAACGCCGCCTCTTCCGAAAAGGTTCCTTGCGGACCAAGGTATGCGACCGTTAGAGGTTCTTCCATGGACCGGCACAGGGACATGATTTCAGTGAATAACCGCGTAATATGCTCGTTTGCCAATGGTCCGGGATTCAATTCCCGCAACCGCGCCAGCACTTGCGCTTCGCGCTCGGGCCGATATGCCACGCCGTTTTTGATCTGACCGATCTCCCGCGCAAGACCGGCGCGGGCGCTCATCAATTTGAGCAACTCACTGTCAATCGCATCTATCTTGTCGCGCAGCTGTTTGAGTTGAGCGTTCATGGAAGAGGGAATTTCCATCCTGGCTTCGATTATTCGGCCAGGGTCGGCAGGTAACGCACCATCAATACCCCCTGAATTGCCGCAACCTCGTCTATTGTGTGTTGCGGTACCGGGCTATCCACGTCGACCAGGGTATAGGCCATCTCGCCGCGGGATTTATTACCCATGTTGTGAATGTTAAGACCTGCCTTGGCCATGCTGGTGGAGATCTGTCCAAGCATGTTGGGTACGTTGGAATTGGCTACCGCCAGCCGGTAAGGAGAGCCGCGTTCCATCGTGATATTGGGGAAATTGACGGCATTGGTGATATTCCCGTTTTCCAGGTAATCCATTATCTGATTCACCACCATGACGGCGCAGTTCTCCTCCGCTTCCAGCGTGGAAGCGCCCAGATGCGGCAGCGTGATAACCGCTGCGTGATGTTGAAATGTCTGGCTGGGAAAGTCGCAAACATAGTATTTTATTTTGCCGGCCTCGATTCCCTTGAGCACCGCATCCTCGTCGACGATGCCGTCGCGGGAGAAATTAAGCAGAATCGCGCCCCGCTTCATGCTTTGTACAAGCTCGTGATTAATCAAGTGGCGTGTCGCATCCAGCAATGGCACGTGCAGGGTGATGAAATCGCTGTGGCGCAGCAGGTCTTCGATACTTTCAGCTCTTTTGACTTCTGCGGATAGATTCCAGGCCGCATCGACTGTTATTTCCGGGTCGTAACCAATGACTTTCATGCCAAGCCGGATGGCCGCGTCCGCTACCAGGCGCCCAACCGCACCCAGGCCGATGATGCCCAGCGTGCGGCCGGGCAACTCGATTCCCGCGAATTGCTTCTTACTGTCTTCCGCCAGCTTGTGTAGAGTAGCGCTGTCACCTTGCAGGTTCTCGGTGAAACGAATCGCCGGGATCAGGTTGCGCGATGCCATCAGCAAGCCAGCCAGCACCAGTTCCTTTACCGCGTTGGCATTAGCGCCGGGGGCATTGAACACGGGCACGCCGCGCAGGTTCATATTCTTCACGGGAACGTTATTTGTGCCCGCTCCCGCCCGGCCTATTGCCTTTACACTCGCCGGAATTTCCATCTGCAGCATGTTGTGGGAGCGTACGAGAATCGCATCCGGCTCGGCGATATCATTCCCTACCATGTAGTGGCTGGCGGAAAAATGTTTCAGGCCCAGATGGGAAATCGGGTTGAGCGTGAGTATCTGAAAAACCTTGTGTGCGCGTTCAGGCATGATTACTCGCAAATTCTTTCATGAATTCCACCAGAACCGTCACTCCCTCAAGCGGCATGGCGTTGTATATGGAAGCACGCATTCCCCCTACCGAGCGATGTCCCTTCAATTGGATCAGTCCACGTGCCTGGGCCTGTTTCAGAAACTCGCCATCCAGTGCCGTATCTTTCAGCGTGAAGGGGACATTCATGCGCGAGCGATCCGATTTCGTTACGGGACAGTGATAAAAATCGGTCGTGTCGAGCAAGTCATACAATAACTTGGCCTTGGCAATATTGATTTTCTCCATTGCCGCCAATCCGCCTTTCTTTTTCAACCACTCAAGCACCAGACCGGCGATATACATGGGGTAAGTGGGGGGTGTGTTATACATGGAATCGTTATCGGAATGGATCTTGTAGTCAAACATGGTGGGGGTGCCCGGCACGGTTGTGCCCAGCAGATCCTCGCGCACGATGACAACCGTCAGTCCTGCGGGACCCATGTTTTTCTGCGCTCCGGCATAAATCAATCCGAACCGGGTGATATCCAGCGGGCGCGACATGAAGGTGGAGGAAATGTCCGCTACCAATGGCATATCAACATTCAGGTGAGCCAGGTCAGGAATCCAGTTGAATTCCACGCCGCCGATCGTTTCGTTGGGGGTGTAGTGCAAATAAGCGGCATTTGGGTCGATATCCCATGTCCCCTGAGGCGGCACATAAGTGAAATTCGCATCTTCCGCTGAGGCCGCGATATTGACGGCGCAATATTTTTTCGCTTCCTTGATGGCTTTTTTAGACCACTCACCGGTATTGATGTAGTCGGCGCTCTTCTTGCCACGCAGCAGATTCATCGGCACCATGGCAAACTGGCTGGAAGCGCCGCCGGACAGAAAAAGAATCTTGTAGTTGCCAGGGATGCCTACCAGTTCACGCAAATCAGCTTCAACCTTGGCGGCAATGGACATGAATTCCTTGCCGCGATGGCTCATCTCCATTACCGACATGCCGCTGCCACGCCAGTCGAGCATTTCGTCGCGTGCCTGCTGCAGAACTTCCGCGGGCAATACCGCGGGGCCTGCACTAAAGTTAAATATATGTGCCATCAAAACCTCTTTCCAGCTTCAGGGCGTCTCTATAGAGGGTCCTGGTCAATTTAATCCGCCAGCTTATCCGTTCATCGTTGTTCATGGAAGACGACAAAGAATCCTGACGCCCCCGCATATTTTATATGCGGGCGGTAGAAATTTACCGAACAGCGCAGGCTCACGACAGAATCGGATTGAGAGGGAGCCCATTATCCTCGTCGGTTTCAACCACCCTCTCCAGTCCGGCGAGTTTTTCCCCCTCGTCCAAGTTAATCAGCGTCACACCTTGAGTGGCGCGGCTCATTTCGCGAACTTCCTTGACGCGAGTGCGGATCAGCACGCCGCCGGTGGTGATAAGCATGATTTCATCATCCGGTCTGACCAGTTTCGCTGCTACGACTTTGCCGTTACGTTGGCTGGTCTTGATTGCGATCATGCCCTGGCTGCCGCGACCGTGGCGAGTATATTCGCTTATCGGCGTACGTTTGCCATAACCGTTCTGGGTTGCGGTCAAGACGGCCAGTTCCTCGCTCTCGGCCACCAGCAGGGAGATGACTTTCTGCCCCTTGCCCAGCTTCATCCCGCGTACTCCACGCGCGCCGCGTCCCATCGGACGCACGTCATTTTCTTCGAAACGCACCGCTTTTCCGTTGTCGGAAAACAGCATTACATCATGTTTGCCTTCGGTCAGCGCGACGCCGATCAGATAGTCGTCCTCATCCAGACCTACCGCAATGATACCGCTGGTGCGAGGCCGGGAAAATTCCGATAGCGGGGTCTTTTTTACCGTGCCGAAGGAAGTGGCCATAAATATATAGCGGTTCTCGTCGAACTCTTTTACCGGAAGAATCGCGTTGATTTTCTCGCCTTCCTCGAGTTGCACCAGGTTGACGATAGGCTTGCCGCGCGAGGCGCGGCCACCCTGTGGCACCGTGTAAACCTTGATCCAGTACACCCGCCCGCGGCTGGAGAAGCATAGAATATAATCGTGTGTATTGGCGATGAATAAATTGTCGATGAAATCGTCTTCCTTGGTGCCTGTCGCCTGCTTTCCCCGCCCCCCGCGCTTTTGAGCGCGGTAGTCGTCAAGCGGTTGTGACTTGATGTAGCCGCTATGCGACAGGGTCACGACCACATCCGCCGACGCGATCAGGTCTTCCATACTCAGATCCTGAGTGCTAACGACGATTTCGCTGCGGCGTTTGTCACCAAACTGCTGCTTCATCGCAACAAGTTCCTCGGTGATGATGGCCGTGATACGTTCCGGCCGGGAGAGGATATCGAGGAAATTGGCAATTTTGTCCATCACTTCCTTATACTCGACGACGATCTTGTCCTGTTCCAGTCCAGTCAGCCGTTGCAGACGCAGTTCCAGGATCGCCTGTGCCTGTGCGTCAGACAGGTGGTATCCCTCTTTGGACAAGCCGAACTCGGGCGCCAATCCATCAGGGCGGAAAGCCTTTGTGTCAACTACGGATCGAGCGAGCATTTCCTCCACCAGCTTCGAACGCCATACCTTCGCCATCAGCGCGTCTTTTGCTGCTGCGGGAGTCGGCGCTGCCTTGATCAGTGCGATCACCTCATCCACATTGGAAAGTGCCACCGCCAGGCCTTCGAGCAGATGGCCGCGCTCACGTGCCTTTTTCAACTCGAATGCAGTTCGTCTTGTCACTACTTCGCGACGGTGGCGCAGGAACGCATCCAGCATTTGCTTCAGATTCAACAGGCGCGGCTGTCCATCCAGCAGGGCCACCATATTCATGCCGAAGGTATCCTGCATCTGAGTTTCTTTGTACAGGTTGTTCAACACCACTTCTGGCACTTCCCCACGCCGTAGCTCGATGACGACGCGCATGCCGGATTTGTCGGACTCGTCGCGCAAATCGGAAATACCCTCGATTTTCTTGTCGCGTACCAGCTCGCCAATACGGATCAGCAAATTAGCCTTGTTTACCTGATAGGGCAGCTCGTCAATGATGATGCTCTGGCGGCTGCCTTTTTCCATATCCTCGAAGTGGGTGCGCGCACGCATCACGACACGGCCACGGCCGGTGTGGTACCCCTCTTTTACCCCTGCGACGCCGTAAATGATGCCGGCGGTGGGGAAATCGGGCGCCGGAATAATGCCGATCAATTCCTCCATGCTGGTGTCGGGATCCTTCAGCAGCGCGAGGCAGGCCTCCACCACCTCATTCAAGTTATGCGGCGGAATATTGGTCGCCATGCCAACCGCGATGCCGGAAGAACCGTTGATGAGCAGGTTGGGAATTTTTGCAGGCAGGATCAAGGGCTCTTTTTCCGAGCCGTCGTAATTCGGGCCGAAATCCACCGTTTCCTTATCGAGATCCGCTAACAACTCATGGGCAATGCGCGACATGCGGATTTCGGTGTAGCGCATGGCCGCTGCATTATCGCCATCCACTGAACCGAAGTTGCCCTGGCCGTCCACCAGCATGTAACGTAGGGAGAAGTTCTGTGCCATGCGCACGATTGTGTCATACACGGCGGTATCGCCATGGGGATGATATTTGCCGATCACGTCGCCGACGATACGCGCCGACTTTTTGTAGGGACGGTTCCAGTCGTTGGAGAGCTCATGCATGGCGAACAGAGCCCGCCGATGCACTGGTTTCAAGCCATCGCGCACGTCAGGCAGCGCCCGCCCCACAATCACGCTCATGGCGTAGTCGAGATAGGAGCGGCGCATCTCCTCTTCGAGGCTGACGGGAAGGGTTTCTTTCGCGAATTGATCCATTATTATATTTCTCTCTCAAAGACAACAGGTTATGATGTACGCGCCATCTTGGATATAAA
>JBOIFK010000143.1:0-6837 GCA_050741585.1 Nitrosospira sp. | reverse complement strand
CCGCCGCTCATGCCCGGACTATTCGTGAAAGCGGAGATCGAAGGACGGGAACAATCCGATGTATTTGTGCTGCCGTCAGTCGCGGTAAATACCGTGCGAGAAGCGTTGTGGATCGATGCGGAAGA
This sequence comes from Nitrosospira sp., assembly GCA_050741585.1. Taxonomy (GTDB): domain Bacteria; phylum Pseudomonadota; class Gammaproteobacteria; order Burkholderiales; family Nitrosomonadaceae; genus Nitrosospira. Next base: position 6,712 of record JBOIFK010000143.1, on the reverse strand, counting down.
TCGCCTGCACATTCGCCGGCTGGAGGTCCTGCGCAGTGAGCCGGACCGCGTCCTGGTAAAAGGCGGCCTGAATGCTGGCGATCGAGTAGTCGTTTCGGGCATCGATATTCCGGTCGAAGGCATGCAAGTCAGGACCGAAACAATCACGCTGGAGCAAGGACCGGAAGAAAATGCGTTGGGCAAGCCAACCGCAAGTCAAACACCATGAAGAGTTTCCCGTCTTCCCTTCGAATACGGCTCTATGTGGTCCCTGGCAAGGAAAAAATTTAAGTGAAGGGCATGCTTTCCCCTTCTCGCCCCTCCGGCTTGATCGCGCGGTTTGCTGCCAACCCGGTCGCGGCCAATCTCTTGATGCTACTGATCCTGCTTGGCGGAGCCGGCAGCCTGCTGCTGATGGACAAAGATGTATTCCCCCGCTTTTTACCCCAGCAAATCGAGGTCACGGCGACTTATCCAGGAGCCGGACCGCAGGAAATCGAGGAGTCGATTTGTATCCGCATCGAGGAAGCAATCTACGACTTGCCAGGCGTAAAACGGCTGAAAGGCGACATTACTGAAGGAAGATGCATCGTCAAGGTGCTGATCCTGCCAAGTTACGATAAGAATCAAGTAATGAGCGCGGTGCAGGGGCGGGTACAAACCATACAGCACCTGCCGAAAGAGCTGGAAAAGATTGAAGTGCGGCCCGCCACCCGCATTGGTGACGATGGCGTTATCTGGGTAGCGTTGCATGGCCCCACCGATCCGCATACTCTCAAGCGCCTTGGCGACCGTATTCAGACCGACCTGTCGCAGATACCCGGGGTGACCCGCGCGCGCAATTATTACGACCGGGCTTACGAGATTGCAATTGAAGTTTCTTCCGAACGGCTGCGTCAGTTCCGTGTATCGCTGAATGAGGTTACCGAGACCGTCCGGCGTGCTTCGGTGGATTTGCCCGGCGGGACGATGAAAAACCCGATGGGCGAGCTATTGCTTCGAGTCAAGGGCAGAGCCCAGGATAACGTTTCAGTGGGGAATCTCGTGGTTCGCACCAACGCGGATGGCAGCCGGGTTTTGCTTCGCGACGTGGCGGTGATCAAGGACGGACTGGAAGAGCGCTTGTCGGAATGGCATCACAACGGGGAAACGGCGCAAGGCTGGGAGATCCACGCCGAAAGAGATACGGTTGCAGTGGCGCGCCTGGTCAAAGCGTACGTGGCGGAAATGAAAAAGGAACTACCGCAGGGAATCGCACTGATCACCTGGTGGGATGACTCTCAGGCTTATGAGGAGCGGATCGGAACATTGCTTGAGGATGGCTTGACCGGCTTCGTACTGGTGTGCCTCATATTGACGTTATTCCTCCACCATAAGGTGGCGATCTGGGCGGGCCTTGGAATCCTGACTTCCATATTTGGCGCTTTCTGGTTAATGCCGGTGCTGGATGTATCCCTTAATATGCTATCCCTCTTTGGCTTTCTTCTGGCCATGGGAATTCTGGTGGATGACGCCATCATCATCGGGGAATCCATCTACGCCAGGCAGGAAGCCGCGGATGCCGGCGGTACGTTGGAAGTCGGTGGGAAACGCCAACCCTTGACCGGGACCATGAGAAACGAGGCGTATGTTGAAGCCGCCATCTCAGGTGCTCGCGAGGTCGCCTTGCCGGTTATCCTGGCGGTCATGATCGTACTTGTCGCCTTTCTGCCAGGCTTATTTTTGCCGGGCTGGGCGGGGCAGATGATGAAGCCGATCTGTCTGGTGATGATTCTGACGCTGGTGTTTTCTCTTATCGAAGCACTGTTGATTTTACCCGCCCATCTGACCGTGCCCCCGAAATTTAACCCTCGCCAGACTTCGCTGGTGCGATTGCGGGCATCGCTCAATCGTGGTTTGCAGGATTTTATCCACAGAATTTATGAACCGTTGCTCGCAAAAGCGCTTGCCTGGCGTTACCTCACGATTGCAGCTTTCGTTGTGCTGCTGATGCTGGCCGCCGCCTTGGTGGAAGGAGGCTACGTCCGGCTTTCCTTGCAGGCAGACGTCACCAAGGACAGTTTCTGGGTTCACCTGAAATTGCCCCAGGACGCGCCTTACAACGAGACCCGCCGAATCGCGGAAAAAGTGGAACGTGCCTTGCTGGAAATTCGCGAGGAGCTCGACAGGGAAGCCAAAATTCGCGACCCGGACATTCAGCAAAGTGTGATCGTTGGCGTGGAAACGATTATCACAGAGCACGAGGCCGGTTTCTGGACAGAATTGTCGCCGGCAGGCCGGAAGCATATTGTAGTAGAAGATTTTATCCGGGAATGGCGCAACCGTATCGGTGATATGGGCCGCGCTAAAATTGAGTTCCTCTACAAAGAAGGGGATCTTCCCTATGATATGGAGTTCGACATCGGGCATTCCGATCCAGCAGTCCTGGCCCTGGCAGTCACCCAATTCAAACAGAAACTGGCGGGCTACCCTGGTGTATATGACGTGGTGGATTCCGCCGAACCCGGAAAACCGGAAGTTCGCCTTCGCCTGAAACCCGAGGCCGAACACCTGGGGATCAGGCTGGAAGATCTCGCCGAGCAGATGCGACATGCCTACTATGGCGACGAAGTACATCGATTTCAAAGAGGACGCAACGAAGTCAAGGTAATGGTGCGTCTGCCTCGCGGCGAAAGGCAGTCCCTGAGCGACCTCCAGAATCTTCCTATCCGGCTACCCGGCGGGGCGCAAGCTCCACTGGGAACCTTGGCGGAAGTCGATCTGATGCCTGGCCAGGCCAAGCTGCACCGCCAGGACCGGCAGCGCATATTGAAAGTCGCCGCGCAGATCGATCCCAAGCTGACCGACATCAATGCAGTTCATGCCAGCCTGATGGCAGAAGAAATTCCTCATATGAAGCGAGAGTTCCCAGGGCTGGATATCAGCATCGGCGAAGAGCGCCAGGAGCAGGACGATACCGCACAGACGCTGATACTCTATACCGCCGCCGCCCTGGCGATAATTTATGCCTTGATCGCAATCCCGTTTCGTTCTTATGTAAAGCCGCTAATTTTTATGCTGGGCGCCCCGGTTGCGTGGAGTGGCGCGGTAATGGCGCACTGGCTCCTCGGCTTGTCGATATCAATGGAATCCCTCGTGGGGATGATCGCCGCCAGTGGGGTGGTGATCAACGATAGCCTGGTTCTACTGGATTACGTCCAGAAACGAGGAGGTACCGATCAGCCCATGGCAAGCCTCATCCTCGAAGCCTGTACCGCCCGCTTCCGCCCCATCCTCCTGGCCTTCCTCACCAACTTCGTCGGGTTTCTCCCGATCCTACTGGAAACCAGTGAGCAGGCCCAGTTTCTGGTTCCAATGACCCTCTCCTTGACCGTCGGCCTGTTAGTCGGCATGACTGCCAGCCTGATACTGACGCCTGTTTGTTATGCCATTGTAGAACGCTCGTGACCTATCGCCTGTCTGCTTCATCGATCGACCGAAGTCGGTGCTTGCAGTCGAGCGACGGAACAGCAGGGCTGCCAGCCAACCGTACCAACCGTATATCCTCGCCTCGAAGACCATCGAAAGACTAAAATTCCCTCATTGAATACCAGGCTCTCAGAGACTGCCATAAATGCAATAAATCGCCGAATATGCAAATCGATGACGAAATAATCCACACTAAATTTACCGTCATCCTCACCAGATTAAAACCACGGAATTTCAGGCCCAGTCCCATGCCAAGCCGTAAACTGGAGAGATTTTCCACAATGGAAGCCGAAAAAGGGCGGGAATAAAAAAACCCGCCGAAGCGGGTTTAAGGGATGAGAGGAGATTAGCGCTTGAGCTTAGCGCAATTTTTTATAGAGTTGCACTTGTCAAAATATTGTGGATATGTATGACATGGCACTCGATTTCAACACTCTTTCTGGGTTGTGGTTGTAATTTTAATCATTTATTACAATATTGGTAGATCCACACCGGTTCTTAATTTCCCGCTCGTGGCACCATCGTTTTGAACATTTATACGATTTCCGTAGGGCCATAGTGCACCCTTGAAACCATAGCTGTGGTATTAAACGTGAAGCTATCTGTCAAATGGAGACGATACTTGTTATTACAAGAGTTTTTGGAAAATAAGAAAACCGCGCTGGGCTTAAGATCCGACGGTAGGCAAAACCAGGCATTCTTTCCACGTTGAAAATTAACTGAATTATGGAGCGAAGCCCTCTTGTCGCATTCCTTCTGCTCATGGCTATATCGTAGCCGATGACGTCGGGAGTGCAGGGGCGCGCTCGCCTCAGGGTTTTATGTCGATAAAAATGAAAGACTCACATTTAATGTAAGCATTTGATTAATTGGTGGGTCTCGTTGGACTCGAACCAACGACCAAGGAAGATTAGCTTAACAAGCAATCTTCCTTTTTTACAGCGTCGTCATTTAAATCAACCGCTGCTGGGATTTAGTATTCTCTGGGGTGGGTTATGCAATGTTGAAGACATGCTCAGACTTGTGAAGGAAATGAATGACCGAGGTGTATCGGTTGACTTCATTAAGGAGAATATGAGTTTTACCGGTGGCAGCCAAGACCCACGTTCCATCCCGATGTTTACCATGCTGGGTGCCCTCGCACAGCTTGAACGATTGCTAATTAAGGAAAAACAACGGGAAGGGATCGCGTTGGCAAAGGCCAAGGGTATGGTCTATAAAGGAGCTGGCGCTTAATGCAGAGAGGATTTGCTCAGCTGCGCGAGCAGGCTGCAACAGGAACTAACCGCTCAAAGTCTTCTGATATTGCTCTTTCATGGCGGCAATAAAATATTTTGCTGCCGGGCTTAAATATCGACCTTTCGTGATGGCCAGCACTATTTCCCTGGCAGGCGGCTCGCCTTTACTATCCAGGCTGATATAACGTATAGAAGAGCCGGGATCTTTGTCGATCGCGATCGAAGGCAAAATGGAAACACCATAGTCCAGTTCAATCAGCAGCTTGATCGTGCTTAACTGTGAAACCTGGAACACCACCTTCGGCATGAACCGTTCATTGAAACAATACTGTTCGATCTGCCGCGTTAAACAATGAATATTTTCCAGCAGGATAAAAGGCATATCCCCCAAGGTATCGAGAGAAACCAGTTCCATTCCGGCCAGAGGATTATTCCGGTTAACGGCGAGATAGAATGTATCCGAGAATAATGGTTCGACGTTCAGGCAGGTTTCGTCAAATGGCAGGGCTTCGACAAGAATATCGATTTCGCCGCACATAGCGGCAGCGATCAAGGCTTCGGAGATTTCTTCGCGCACCGTGACAATGGCTTCAGGGAAGTTTTTTGATAGCGCCATCAATGTCCCCGGCAATATGAAAGGCGCCAGTGTCGGCAAGATGCCTATATTGACGGAACCGCCGCTACTGCTGTCAAAATCGCTGACCCGGCGTTTTGCATCCTCCACGTTCTTTAAAATATTGCATGCCTGCTCGTAAAATATATGGCCGGGATCGGTAAGAATCAGTTTGCCTTTCACTCTGCTGAATAATTTCCTTCCGATGCTCTCTTCCAGTTTTGCTAATTGCTGGCTGATTGAAGGTTGTGAAATAAAGCATTGCTCCGCGGCTTTGGTTATGCTGCCGGTTTTCACCACAGCGACGAAATACTTGAGTTGATGTAGCTGCATGAGCGTGTCGCTTTGGTTTTCCGGATTGGTAGAAGGCTGATTTCTGATTTTAATACTTCATCCCCCACGTTGGAACCACATCGTCGGACAACCCGATCGCATTTTTCTGCAAGCTGATGAATATTATCGATCAGGCTTGCTTAGCGTTGGGTAACCTTCGACGTAAATCCAGTCGGTCTTTTTTGCCGGCATATGACACGGGAGACATTCAGTGCGGTAATTAGCGGTGATATTTCGACTTGAGCTATCAGTTTTAACCAATGCCCAACCCCAGCCATCGCCCCAGACAGGATTGTTGGCAAAGCGACCCTTGGTATCCTTGATCATTACAAACCATTGCTTGATGTCCCCTGTCGCATGGCTGACATTTGTGCCGGTAGTGTAGTTGCTCGCGGTCGATGGTCGCAATTCCTTGACCAGCGTGGCGCCGTCCGGAAATTTACCCGTTTTACGATAGGCTCTCGCGGTTTCCGGTTCGGTGTAAACATCGTGAAAACCGCTCGCCTCGCCTTCCGGCACAAACCATGAGCCCAAATGGGTCATGGATCGCCGGAAATCATCGGGCAGGCTGATGTTGCCTGACTTGTCGACATATAAAGAAAAATCCGCCTTATCGGCCATCGCTGTTCCAGCAGGTGCCAGCAATGCCATCGTCAACAAAACCGCGGGCAATGAAACAGCAACAGATTCATTCCGAGCCAGATATGTATCCATGTTTGCATTCCCTATCGAGCGTTTCATTTTATTTGCCTCCGACGGCCTTCTCCGGATTCGACTTTCCGGCACGAAGAACAGGATAATATTGCGTGAATACAAAGTCATCTTTCGCGGATGTCTCGTGACAGCCGTTGCAACTCGCCGTTGGTTCCAAGTTCGCAGTCTTTTTTACGGATTTGTGGTCCTCGTTAGTGAAGCTGAAATAACCCCAGTTGCCGGGCTCATCGGGAAATTCGCGGTTGCTTTTTATTGTCGCTTCCAGCCCGATGAACTCGCCCATGAAATAACCCTTTCCGCTTGTTGCGGCCTTGCTGCCGACACTGGTCATCTCCTTGATTAGTATGGCGCCGTCCCGAAATTTACC